>JAEWRC010000026.1 GCA_023460175.1 Actinomycetes bacterium | reverse complement strand
AAGGCCCGACCGGAGCACACAGGAAAAGCTGGGCAGACCAGCAGCTACACGCTGCCCACCAGCCCCGACCCCGGCGCAACACCGCACCCAGGCCCGCTCACCGGGGTCTATCCACGGATCGAGGCTTAGATACCATCGCTGCATGGGCATGACGCTGCCTACGAGCGACGAGCAGGCGGCGGACTTTCGCCGGCAAGCCGCCGCCGAGGGACGCTCGATGCAGGCTGTTGCGTTGTCGGCCATTGACGAGTACCTCGCCCGGCGTCAGAACACATCCAAAGTCGACGCGGCGTTGCACCACGTAGTGACCGAAGAGGCGGCAGTTCTCGAGCGCCTCAAGGACGCGTGACCGGCCGCGCCGAACCCGCACTCGCTGATATCGCCGCGCAACTTCGGGACTGAGCGTTCCGGTCTGACCCCCGTCGACGTCGTCCTCATCACAAACCAGCAGACCGATTCGCCTCGTAGATCACCTTCGCGTAGGAGTCGATCCCGAGCGCCGGGACGGTCTGCGCTGTATAGCTTTCCAGAGCGAGTCGCACACTCTCGTTGTCCTCGGGCATGCCTGTCATCTTACGTTCGGTATCCCGGGCCCATCGCCTCCGTCGGCGACGTCACGGTGATCCTGGTGCCGGCCCCGACACCGGAGTCCACCGCCATGGACCCGCCCAGCGCATCGAGGCGCACCAACAGCGACGCCAGCCCGATGTGGCCCTGCGCCACCCGCTGCTCGACGACGACCGGGTCGAACCCGGCGCCGTCGTCGCCGATCACCAGCACGATGCGCTCGCCGCGCCGGAACAACCGCACGGTGACCTCGGTGGCCGCCGCGTGCTTGCCGATGTTGTTCAGCAGCTCCCGCGCCGCCCGGAACAGGATCGCCTGGCTCGCGGGCTTGCCGACGTCGTCGAGCTCGGCCTCGACGATGAAGTCGCCGCGACTGTCATACTGGCGCACCAATTCTCGGATCGCGGCGGTCAAACCCAGCTGGGCCAGCACCTGCGGATGCAGCGCGGTCACGGTCGAGCGCATCCCCGCGGCGGTCTCCTGCAAGGCGGAGTGCACCATGTCCAGCGCGGGGTCGGGGGCGCGCTCGCGCAGTTCGTCGACCTCGAGGCGTGCGGCCAGCAGCGTCTGCAGCGGCCCGTCGTGCAGGTGCTCGGCGATTTCGCGGTTCTGCCGTTCCTCGGCCTGCGCCGATTCCGATACCAGCCGCCGCCGCACCTCCAGCAACGCCAGCACCCGATTCGAGCGGCGGGTGAGCACCAGGCACAGCGCGCTGGTGGCCGCCGCGAGCCACAGCAGAAAACCGAACTGCACGTAGACCACCCGCGTCATCTCCACGGTGGCGTCGCGCATCGAGAAGATCCACCAGACCACCAGATAGCCGACGGCCGTGCTGATCCCGAGGGTGGCGGTCAGCGCCGGCCGGTCCTGGAAGGCCACCGAGATGGGCAGCACCAGGAACAGCGGCAGCAGCTCGGCGGTCGCGCCGCCGGACGCCACGCACAGCGCCAGCACCGCGATCACGTCGATGGCCGCCGAGACCCACGGCCCCCACCCCGGCACGGGCCGTCGCAGCACGAACACCAACCACACCACTGCCGCAACGCAATACCCCGCCAGCACCACGCCGTAGACCACCGGCAGCCAGTGCTCCACGCCCGCAACGTAGATCCGCAGCAGCATCAAGACAATCAGCGGCAGGCGCAGGATCGCCCACACCCGTACGGGTTCGGCCGAAAGGTGCTCGACCATGCGAGCCGGCGAGTCCAGCACGCTATTCCAGCAGCCTGCGCCGCATCGCCTCGGCAACGGCGGCGGCGCGGTCGCCGACCCCGAGCTTCTCGTACAGCCGCTGCACGTGGGTCTTCACGGTCGACGGCGCCAGGTACAGCTCCTCGGCCATCGCCGGAATGCTGCGTCCCGCCGCGATGAGTCCGAGCACCTCGCGTTCCCGCGGGCTCAGGACCGGGCCCTCGGGCTCGCTGCGCCGACGGATCTCCCCCGCCAGGCCGCTGGCCAGACCCGGCGCCAGCACGTCGCGGCCCTTCGCGCAGTTGTGCACGGCATCGACGATCTCCGCGCGGGTCGACTCCTTGGACAGGAATCCCGCGGCGCCCTGTTCGAGCGCCTGGTAAACGATGGGCGACTCATCGTGGGCCGATACCAACAACACTCGCGTCGGCAACTCGTCGCGGCGGACGGCGGCGGCCACCTGCGCCCCGTCCAGGTCGGGCATCCGGTAGTCGAGTAGCGCCACGGCCGGCAGGTGCGTCCGGATCAGTTCCAGCGCGGCCGCGCCGTTGTCGGCCTCGGCCACCACGTCGACGGTGCCGCTCGAAGTGAGCGCGCGCACGACCCCCTCGCGGAATAGCGGGTGATCGTCGGCCACCACGACGCGTACTTTCTCGGTCCCGTCCGCGCCAACCATGCCGAACAGCTTTCCAAAGCAAACACCGCCTGTCCTCCGATCGGGGGACATCGGATTCATCCCCCGCACTGGCCGTTCGCCCGACAGACACCGCGGCGGCCAGGCGGCAGAGTTCGTCTCGTACCGGAGCACACCGGAACGGAACGCCAAACCAACACTCACCCAGGAGAATTGACATGAGCACCCAGATCATCCGCCGCTTCACCAGCTACATCGCCATCCCCGCCGTCTCGGCCGGCATCCTCGGCGCGGCCGCGGTCGGCCTGGCCGGTGTCGCCGGCGCCAGCACCGAGCCCACCCACGACGGCGGCGCGCTCGCCTCGGTCCAGGAGACCGAGACCCGGGCGGCGCTGGCCTCGGTCCAGGAGACCGAAGCCTCCTGCTGCAAGGCGGCACTGGCGTCGGTCATGCCCAAGGCAGCTCTCGCGTCCGTCATGCCCAAGGCCGCGCTGGCCTCCGTCGCACCGGCGCCGGAACTGGCCTCGGTCGAGACCCGCGCCTCCGGGGAGACCAAGGCGAGCAAGGCCGAGACCAAGGCCAAGAAGGCCGGCGAGACGCGCGCCAGCAAGACCCGGGCCAAGTAGGCGCGACTCGTCCAACGGGTGTCCAAGACCCTCCCCGACGCGGGAGGGTCTTGGCGCGCTCCGGCCCGTTGCTTGACCCCGCCCCCGGCGGGGTACGCGTGGGTTCGAAGCGGCGTTCCGCGGATACGCTTTATGCCGAGGTCTGCAGCCACCGGGCGACTGCAGACCTCGGCGTAAACCGCGCTGTGCCGGGTAGCCCGCTGTACATACCGTCAGTTGGCGCCGCCGCTGGCGAACCACAGACGGAGGTCCGGTGGGAATCCAATACAGCAGCGTCATCGACGCCGCGCGCGACGACGTGTTCGCCTGGCACAGCCGGCCCGGCGCGCTGGCCCGGCTGCTGCCGCCGTGGCAGCCGGTCGGCATCGTCTCGGAGGCGGCCTCGCTGGCCGACGGCCAGGCAGTGCTGAGCGCGCCCGGCGGTCTGCGGCTGGTCTCCGATCACCAACCCCAGGACTACGACCGGCCGGCCCGCTTCGTCGACGTCCTGGCCCAGCCCGGCCCCCGGTCCTGGCCCACCCGCTTGGCCGGAGCATGGCGTCACGAACACCGCTTCGACGCCCTGTCCGGTGAGCGCACCCGGCTGACCGACCGCGTCGACACGGCGGTTCCGGAGCGGTTGCTGCGGCAGATGTTCCGGTTCCGGCATCGGCAACTGGCCGAGGACATCGCCGCGCACCGCTGGCGGGCCGAACGCGGGGTCGGGGCGGGGACCGTCGCCGTCACGGGCGCCTCCGGGTTGGTGGGCAGCGCCCTGACCGCGTTCCTGAGCACCGGCGGTTACCGGGTGATCAGCCTGGTCCGCCGCAAACCGCGCGGTGCGGACGAGCGGCGCTGGGATCCCGAGAGGCCGGCACCCGACCTGCTCGACGGGGTCGACGCCGTGATTCATCTGGCCGGCGCCTCCATCGCGGGCCGATTCAGCGATTCGCACAAGACCGCGGTGCGCGACAGTCGCATCGAACCCACCCGTCGGCTCGCCGAACTCGCCGGTGACGGTCCCACCGTGTTCGTGTGTGCCTCGGCGATCGGCGTGTACGGCTATCACCGCGGGGACGACGTGCTCGACGAATCCGCCGCCCGCGGAACGGGTTTCCTCGCCGACGTCGTCGCCGACTGGGAGGCCGCATGTGCCCCCGCCGCCGAGGCCGGACTTCGGGTGGTCAACGTGCGCACCGGCATCGTGCAATCGCCGCGCGGTGGAACGCTGCGGTTGATGCGTCCGTTGTTCAGCGCGGGCCTCGGCGGGCGATTGGGCAGCGGCCGGCAGTGGTTGTCGTGGATCGACCTCGACGACCTGATCGACGTCTACCACCGCGCTCTCGTCGACCCGGCGCTGTCGGGCCCGGTCAACGCCGTCGCCCCCGACCCCGTGCGCAACGCCGACTACACCCGGGTACTCGCCGCGGTTTTACGCCGGCCGGCGCTGCTGCCCGTGCCGGGTTTCGGCCCCCGACTGCTGCTGGGCGATCAGGGCGCCCGCGAACTGGCCGAGGCCGACCAGCGCGTCACCCCCGACAAGCTGTTGGCCACGGGGCACCGGTTCCGCCGCCGTGACCTCGAGGATTGTCTACGCCACCAACTCGGGCACCAGCCGACCTGAAGCCCGCTGCGGTCGAGTAAGCATCAGGGTTGGGCCGCAAGGAACTTGGCGAGCTTGTCGAACTGCGCCTTGTAGCCCCACTTCATGCCGAACGCCGCCATCTTGGCCTTCGGGCCGATCTGCGTGATCGTCACGTGCAGTTTGACCGTGGTGGCCCCGTCGGCCTCGCTCAGGGTGACGTCGTTGGTGTGGTGGATCGTCGATCCTGCCTCCTCGCCCTCGGTCCACGAATGCGCGTCGTAGGTCAGGCGGGCAGGCTTCTCGATGCGGGTGAAAGTCCCGGCCATCGGCCACCGCGTGCCTTGGTATTTGCCCATCTCCTCGCCGGCTTCCATCACGATGTGGATTTCGCCGCCGACGGTCAGGTCGATCCGGCATTCGGGAACGAACGTCTTCTCCGGGCCCCACCACTGGCGCAACATGTCCGGGTCGGTCCAGGCGTCCCAGACCGTTGCGATCGGTGCGCGGTAGGTGCGTTCGAGATCGAGTTCCTTGGTCTTCTTGAACATCTGCAGAATCATGTAAGTCTCCTATTTTTCGTCGCGCTCGTCGGTGATCGAGTCCAGGTAGACACCCAATGAGTCGAGGCGGGCCTCCCAGAGCCGCTCGAACGACCCCGCCCACCGCGCAATCTCCTCGAAGGGTTCAGGTTCGAGCCGATAGATCCGCCGGCGGGCCGCTGCCGCACCGGAGACCAGCCCCGAATCGTCAAGGACTCGAAGATGTTTGCTCACTTGTGGTTGCCGGATGTCGAGCGCCTCGGCGATCTCACCCACCGATCGCGGCCCGGTCCGCAGCAGTTCGACGATCCGGAGCCGACTGGGCTCGGCAAGGGCCCCGAACAACGTCGCCTGCATGCCGCCAACGTAAACGTTGCGAGATATTCCCGTCAAGGAATATGTCAGGATTCAGCCAGCACGTAGATGTAAGCGCGCACGGGGCCGGCGTCGATGCCGACCGTGACCGCGACGCGCCGATAACCGGGCCCCTCGAACTCGTCGAGGCGCGCCCAGTGCTGCGGTAGGTCCTCTGAGCTGAAGACCTGGACCTGCACGACCGGCCCCGCGTCGTCCAAGACGATGCCGGGATAGCCGGCCGCCGCGCCCCAGCCGAGTTCGTGCAGATGGCCCCGCACCTTCCCGCGCGTCCAGGTGCCGGTGAGCGCACTCGGTTGGTGCGCGTTGGGCCGGCCCGGCGCCAGGGTCCCGTAGGTGGCGAGGCGGTGCTGCGCTTGGTCACCGGAAGTCATGAACCCAGTCAACCCGACGGCGGCCGGTGATACACCGCAACGGGTGTGCCCTCGACCTCAAGCACCCGCACGGGAGTCTCGAACACCTCGGCCAGCACGTCGTCGCGCATGATCTCGGGGACGGTCCCGGAGTACATGACCTCCCCCGCGCTGAGCGCGATGATGTTGTCCGCGTAGCCGGCGGCGAAGTTGATGTCGTGCACGACGAGCACGATGGTCTTGTCCAGTTGGTCGGCGGCGCGCCGCAGCATCTGCATCATCCGCACCGAGTGGCGCATGTCGAGGTTGTTCAGCGGCTCGTCGAGCAACACGTAGTCGGTGTCCTGGGCGATGACCATCGCGACGAACGCCCGCTGCCGCTGCCCGCCGGAGAGCTGGTCGAGATAGCGCTCGGCCAACTCGGTGAGATTCAGGAATTCCAGTGCCTCATCGACCTTCTCGCGGTCGGCGGCGGTCAGATGGCCGCGCGAATAGGGAAATCGGCCGAGGCTGACCAGCTCACGCACCGTGAGCCGGGCCGTGACAGTGTTCTCCTGGCGCAGGATCGACAGCAGCGTCGCCAGCGACCGCGGCTTGGCCGAGCGCACATCCACCCCGCCGACCTCGATGCTGCCCTCGTCGGGCTCGAGCAGCCGCCCGATGGAGGTCAGCAGCGTCGACTTGCCGGCACCGTTGGGGCCGACGAGCGCGGTGATACCGCCCTTGGCGATGGTGCCCGTCAGCGGTCCCAGCACGCGGGTCTCGCCGTAGGACTTGCTGAGGTTGGCGTACCTGATCACAGTTTCCCCGTCCGGAGCAGGATGATGATGAACGCGATCCCGCCGACGAACTCGATGATGATCGTCAGGAACCCACCCGCGTAGAAGATATGTTCCAGGATAAACTGTCCCCCAACGAGTCCCAGCAGGCCGACGAGGAACGCCATCGGCATGACGTACTGATGCTTGTAGCTGCCAACTGATACGCCAGATGCGCGGCGAGGAACCCGAAGAACGTCATCGGCCCCACCAGCGCCGTCGAGAACGACACCAGCAGCGCGACGAGCATCAGCACAATCGTCATGTCGCGCTTGTAGTCGATGCCCAGCGACATCGAGACGTCGCGGCCCAACAGCATCGTGTCCAGCCGATACCGCATGCGCCACAACACGACTCCGGCGCCAAGGCAGGCCAGCAGCGCCAACGGCAGATGCGTGGCGTCGAGGTTGCCCATTCGCCCGTAGAGGGTGGCGTTGAGCAGGTCGTAGTCCGTCGGCGACAGTAACCGCTGCAGGAACACCGAGATGCTGTCGAACGCCAGACCGAAGACCACGCCGACGAGCAGCAGGATGTAGAGGTTGCCGAAGCGCCCGGACAGCAGCCAGCGGTAGAGCAGGGTCGCGAACAGCACCATCAGCGCGGTCTGGGTGAGCACCTTCGGCAGGCCCTCGGTCTTGGCGATGACGGTGCCGCCGAACGCGAACACCAGCGTCGTCTGCAACAGCACATACAGCGAGTCGAAGCCCATGATCGACGGCGTCAGGATGCGGTTCTGGGTGATGGTCTGGAACACGACGGTGCCGACACCCTGGGCGAAGGCGGCGACCACCATGGTGCCGAGCATGATGGCGCGCCGCTCGAAGCTGAACGCGAACGAACCGCGGATGAACAGCAGCAGGAAACACGTTGCGGCCGCGGCGATGACGGCCGAGATCACCACCAGGCGCGCGCCCGGCCCCAGTCGGCCCGGCCGCCACCGCGACAGCACCGCCGATTCAGAGAGCGCCGACACGTTGCCTCCGCAACACGAGGTAGACGAACGCCACCGCACCCACCACACCGAGGACCACCGACACCGGGATCTCCATGGGAGCGACGACAACCCGCCCGATCAGATCGCACAGCAGGATCAGCGCCACCCCGAGTCCCGCCACCCAGAACAGGTTTCGTCGCACGTCGTCGCCGCGCAGCATCGAGACGATGTTGGGCACGATCAGGCCGAGGAACGGCAGGTACCCGACCACCACGGCCGTCACGCCGGTGGCGATCGCCACAATCGTCGAGCCCAGGAACACCACGCGCGCATAGTTGAGGCCGACGTTGACGGCGATGTCGCGGCCCAGCCCGGCGACGGTGAATCGGCTGGCGAACAGGTAGGCGGCCAGCGTCACCCCGGCGATGATCCACAGCGGTTCGTACTGGCCGCGCACGATGTTGCTGAAGCCGCCGGACTGCCACGCCGACATGGTCTGCTGCAGGCTGAACGTCGAGGCCAGGTACAGCGTGGCGGCACCGACCACCGCGCCCAGCATGATGCCGATGAGGGGGACCACCAGCGACGACGTGAGCTGGATCCGACGCAGGATCGCCAAGAAGATCAGCGTGCCCAGCAACGCGAAGGCGCTGGCGACCACCATCCGCACGATGATGGGCGCCTGCGGAAAGAGAATGAGCATCAACAGGATTCCGAGGCCGGCCCACTGGCTGGAGCCGATGGTGGTCGGCTCGACGAACCGGTTCTGCGTCAGCGCCTGCATGATCTGACCGGACACGCTCATCGCCGTGCCCGCGAAGATCAGGGCGAGGGTCCGCGGCACCCGAGAGATGAGGAACATCTCGCGGGCGGCCGGATCATGCAGCAGCGAGTCGATGCTGATGTCGTAGCCCCCGACCATCAGCGAGGTCGGGATGAGCACGATCAGCGCGAGGATGAGCGCCGGCGCCGCGGCGTTGCGGTACGTCAGGCGAATCTGTCCGCGATCGTCCGGAACACCGAGGTGTAGGCCTGGATGCTCTCGGTGACGTAGAAGTCCGCCGGCAGGTAGATGATCTGGCCCTCCTTGACGAACGTGGTGTTCTTCAGGGCTTCCTGGCCCTCGATCACCTCCCGCGACGGGACGTAGCCGTCGCTGCCGAGTGCGTCCTGCTCGAAGACGATCAACCAGTCCGGGTTGGCCTGGGCGATGGTCTCCGGTGCGAGCCCCGAATTGTTGTGGTGGGACGTGCTGCCCAGGTGCTCCTCGGAGAAGACGTCGACGAGGTTCAGCGGTTCGAGGATCCGCCCGATCCGCCCGGCACCGTTGTCCAGCTTGCCGGCGGTGGTCACGCCCAGGAAGACCGTCTGTCCGTTGGTGGCCGCGGTGGCGTCGGCGACGGCGGCATCGAGTTCGGCGATCAACTCCTCGGCCCGGGCCTGCTGGTCGAAAATGGTGCCCAGCGTGGCGGTTTGGGTCCGCAGACCCTCGACATAGCCGCCCTCGGCCTCCGCGTCCGGCGAGATGTCGATGGTGGTGGCGATCCGCTCCAGGTCGTCCTGGTAGCTGCCGAAGCGGTAACCGCCGATGATCAGGTCCGGTTGGGCCTCGCTGATGGCCTCGAGATCGGGCGCGCGGTGTGAGCCGGCGTCGAGGATCTCGTCGTCGTCGGCCCAGGCCTGGAGGCCCTCGACCCGGGCGATGAGCGGCTTGGGGACCACGACGGGGGTCACCCCGAAGTCCATCAGCGTCTGCATCGAGGTGTTGTCCAGCGCGGCGACGCGGGCGGGGTCGACGGGCACCGCGACCTCGCCGAGGTTGGTCTCGACGGCGACCGTCGCCCCGGGATCCGTCTCGGCCGGCGCCGAGCACGCGCTGAGCAGCAGCGCGAATGCCCCACCAGGGCGGCTAGCGGTCGGGTCACACGACGTGAGTGCACAGCGGCATACCTCCAAGGGGTCGCGGCCCCCGAGCGCGACGCTGGTGATTAGGTAAGCCTCACGTTACCGAATCTCAGCGCTCCTCGCGGAAGTCGACGTGGCGGCGCAGCACCGGATCGTACTTGCGCAGCACCAACCGGTCCGGATCGTTGCGCCGGTTCTTGCGCGTCACGTACGTGTAGCCGGTCCCGGCGGTGGACCGCAGCTTGACGATCGGTCGAATATCGTTGCGCGCCATCAGATTTTCTGCCCGTCACGACGCATCCGGGCCACGACCGCCTCGATGCCGTCGCGGTCGATGACCTTGATGCCCTTGGCGCTGACCCGCAACGTGATCCGGCGTCCCGCCGACGGCAGGTAATAGGTCTTGATCTGCAGATTGGGGTTCCACCGGCGTCGCGTCCGGCGGTGGGAATGCGACACCGCGTTCCCGAAACCGGGACTGCGCCCCGTGACCTGACAGTGAGCCGACATTTGTTGTTTCCTTCCGATCCTTAATGAAAATGATTTTCGACAAGCGACCGTCGGGACTGTAGCGTGGTGCCACACCAAATGACAATCGTTTTCATTAAGGATGCAGATGCGGACACCGGTGATCCTCGTGGCGGGGCAGGGCAACACCGACGCGGCGGCCGACGAGCTGCTGCGGCGGCCGGGCACGGCGATCGTCCGACACCACTTCGACGGCCACGTCGTGCAGCGCAGCATCACGCGCCTGCGCGGCGCGGCACCGCTGACGGCAACGTCGGTGCTCGAACTCGCGCACGGCTGCGTGTCCTGCACCATCCGCAACGATCTGCTGGTCGTGCTGCGCAAGCTGCACCGTCAACCCGGCGTGGATCGCATCGTCGTGCAGCTGGCGCCCTGGTTGGAGCCGGAACCAATCTGCTTTGCCATCAACCGCGTTCGGGTCTGGATCGGACCCGGCTATCCCGAGGCGCCGGCGGCCCGTGACGTGGCCATCACCGCCGTCGTGACCTGCGTGGCCACCCGCCAATGGCTGGATCAGGCGCTCGGTGACGACGAGCTTCCCGACGGACGGACCGTCGCGCAGGTGGTCGTGGGCCAGGCCGAGTTCGCCGACGTGCTCCTGTTCGACGAACCCGGCTCGGCCGAGATGGTTGCCGTCCTGCGCCGGCTCACCCCGCGCGCCCCGCTCGTCGTCGGCACCGACCACCTCGAGGCCGCGGTTGCGGGCCTGAGCCGCGGCGCCCGGCGAGGTGACAGCACCGGCGCGCACACACCGCTGCTCGACGGCGCGCCGCCGCTCGGTGCCGACGGCCGCGTCCAGATCGTCGAGTTCGGTTCCCGACGGCCCTTCCACCCGCAGCGCCTGCACGACGCCGTCGACGTCCTCCTGGACGGCGTGATCCGCGCGAAGGGCCGGCTGTGGTTGAGCAGCCAGCCCGACCGCGCCATGTGGCTGGAGTCGGCCGGCGGCGGGCTGCGGGTCGCCGACGCCGGGAAGTGGCTCGCGGCCATGGACACCTCCGAGGGCGCCTACGTCGACATGGAGCGGCGCGCGGTGGCAAACCTGCTGTGGGAGGACGGCATTGGCGACCGGCACACCTCGATGACGGTCCTGGTCTGTGGGGCCGAGCCGGCCACGGTGCTCGCCGCGCTGTGCGATGCGCTGCTGACCGCCGACGAGCTGGCGGCCCCCGAGGAGTGGCCCGGCCACCACGACCCCTTCGGTCACTGGCACGTCGACCCCTGCGATCAGGACCCACCGGTCGACGCGACGGGGCCGGCGAACCGCACCGAAGGGGACGCCCGCTGAGCTGATGACCAGCGCCGTTGCCGGGCGCCGCGGCACCGCCGTTATGCTGCGGGACGGAATTCGAGCGGCCACCCGGACGGGCCCTCGGTGAGCTCCCAATCGTGGATAGTGACCGTGCTGACTGTGCAGACCGCATCGCCGAAGGCATCGGCGATCCCGCGCACGGTACCGACGGTGCGCGACGATCTGCGCGGCCTGCGCGGCCTGGCGGTGGCCCTGGTCGTCCTGTTCGGCGTGTGGTCCGACCGGGAGTCGCCCGGCGTGGACGTGCTGCTGGTCCTGTTCGGCTTCTACTGTGGCGCGCGTCTCCTGCGCGGCTTCACGCAGGACTACTCAGTGGCGGCGCTGCGCAGCGAGTTCGCCTGGTCGGCGCGCCGGCTGCTGCCCGCGCTCGTGGTGGTGGTCGCGGCCAGCGGTGCGTTGACGCTGCTGCTGCAGCCGCGGACCCGCTGGGAAACCTTTGCCGACCACAGCCTTTCGACGTTCGGGTTCATCCAGAACTGGCAGCTGGCGCATTCGGCGGGGGCCTACGCTCCGGCCGGTGAGGCGGTCAGTCCGCTGCAGCACATGTGGGCGATCTCCGTCCTGGGTCAGTTCTTCCTGGCGGGTCTGGTGGTGGCCGGCCTGATCGCCGTCGCGGTCCCCCGCCGGCGTCGTCAACGCGTCTTCATCGCCGTCGTGGCGGTCGCCGCCGTCGCCTCGTTCGTCTACGCCGTCATCGGCCATCGCACCGATCAGGCCGCAACGTTCTACGACAGCTTCGCGCGGGCCTGGGAACCGTTGGTCGGGGTGCTCGCCGCGGCGGTTGCCGCGCGCATGCGGGGGCCGAGGTGGCTGCGCGCCCTTGCCGGCATCGTGGGCCTCGCGGCGATCGTCGGCGTCGGATTCTTCGTCGACGGGGCGCAGCAGTATCCGGGCCCGCTGGCGTTGATCCCCGTCGTCGCGACTGTGTTGGTCATCTGCAGCGCGGCAAATCTCAAGGACTCCGGCGACACGTGGCCGAACCGGCTGCTGCGGTCGGTGCCGCTGGTGGCGCTGGGCACCATTGCGTACGCGCTGTATCTGTGGCACTGGCCGCTGCTGATCTTCTGGCTCACCCACTCCGACGAGGACCGCGCGGGTCTGACCGACGGGGTGGTGGTGATCATCCTGGCCGTGGCGCTGGCGTACCTGACCCAGCGGCTGGTCGAGCGTTCGCTGCGGGCGGCACCGCCCCGGGCGCGGCACGGTCGCGCGCCGGTGCTGGCGTTGGTGTGGACGAGCGTGCTGCTGGCCGTCGCGATCGTGGTGGCCCTCGGTGCGACGGGATGGCGGCAATACACGAACACGATCCGCGCCAACGGGGCGGATCTGTTGAACCTTTCGTCGGTGGACTATCCGGGGGCGCGTGCGCTGGTCGACGGCCTGCCCGCGCCGATGCTGCCGGTGCGTCCGACGGTGCTGGAGGCCTCCGACGATCTGCCGGCCTCGATCGTCGACGAGTGCATCAGCGATTTCGGCAACGCCGCGCTGATCAAGTGCACCTACGGGGATCCGCGGGCGGAGCGCACCATCGCCGTGGCCGGGGGGTCGCATTCGGAGCACTGGCTGACCGCGCTGAACCGGATCGGTCAGCGGCACGGTTTCCGGGTGGTGACGTATCTGAAGATGGGTTGCCCGCTCAATACCGACGAGGTGCCGCGGGTCAGCGTGTCGAACAACCCTTACCCGGGTTGTCGGGAGTGGGTGGATACGACGATGGCCGCCCTGGCGGAGGACCGGCCCGACTTCGTGTTCATGACGACGACGCGCCCGCGTCCGAAGGCGCCCGGCGACTTCGTGCCGAAGAACTACCTCGGCATCTGGGACACCCTGGCCGCCAACGGCATTCCCATTCTGGGGATTCGCGATACGCCGTGGATGTATCGGAACGGCATGGTGTTCTCGCCGGTGGACTGCCTTGCCGAGGGTGGCGACCCGGACAGTTGTGGACTGCCCCGGTCCGAGGCGCTGGAAAGCTATAACCCCACGCTGGACTACCTCGAGCGGTATCCGGGCATCGTGCCCTTGGACATGAGCGATGCGGTGTGCGGGCCCGACGTGTGCCGCGCCGCCGAGGGCAACGTGCTCGTTTATCACGACGCGCATCACCTGACGTCGACCTACGTGCACACCCTGACCGACGAGTTGGCCCGACAGCTCTCGGAGGCGACCGGTTGGTGGTGAGGCTACGGTGGGCGGTACTGTCCGCCGTCGCCCGTGACGGCCGCATGAGGAGGATCGATGGTCAGCGCGGAACCCCACATCTACATCACCGTGCCGTCAACCCGAATCTGGATTCGCAACAACCGCGGCAAGGCGGTCGCACTCGCTTTGGTCGGTGCCGTACTGGCGGTACTAGTGGTGCTCGCCGTCGTTCTCATGTTGGCGGCCTGACGGCCAGGTCATGGCCGGGTGCTCACTGCCCGATGGTCTGGTGTTCGCAGCCTGATGGCCGGGTGCTCGCTGCCTGACGGGCGCGTCGCCGTTCATTCCCACGCGTCCGCCTCTTCGTCGACGAGGTACCAGCTGGTGTCGGCCGCGTGGAGTGCCATGACCTCGTTGTATTCCGGCTCGCCGGGTAGCGGGTCGTCCAGCCACGGGTAATGGTCCTGGGGCGGTGGATAGTTCGGCGCCGTCAGGTCGTGGACGTCCTCGGCTGTGGGCTGCGGCCGTTCTGGTGGATCGCAGCGTTCGGCGGCGGGTGTTCGGGTGGTGCGGTGGTAGTCGAGGAGGTCCTCGATGAAGTGGTAGGGGTTGGTGCGGGGTTGTCCGCGGTCGAGGTGTGGCGGTGGGATCCATTCGACGCGGCCTTGGTCGTTGAGTTGGGTGGTCCAGTGGTGGGTGTTTTCCATGCGGTTGTCGGGGCCGCAGGCCAGGGCGAGGTTGTCGGGTTCGGTGAGGCCGTCGCGCAGCCAGCCGGTGAGGTGGTGAGCCTGGGTGTGGTAGCCGGAGACGGTGCAGCCGGGGCGGGTGCAGCCGCGATCGCGGGCGTGGAGCACGATGCGTTGGTCGGCGGTGGCGATGCGTTTGGTGCGGCCCAGCCATAGGGCGCGGCCGCGGCCGTCGAAGATGGTCAGGTAGTGGTGGGCGTGGCTGGCCATGCGTAGAAGGTCGGCCATGGGCAGCAGGGTGCCGCCGGCGGTGATGGCTTTGCCGGTCAACGGTTTTGGGTTCGGTGCGTCGACGGGTGGGTCCGCCGGTGGGTCGGGAACTTCGGGGCGTTCTTCGGCGTCGGCCGCGGTGTCGGCGACCTCCGCACCTTCGACGTTGGTCTCGGGCTCGGGCGCGGGTGCGGTCTCGACCGTGAGCTCCGGCTCGGCCGCCGGTTCGGGTGTGGCCTCGACTTCCGGTGCGGGCTCGGCGTCCGGCTCAGCTTCTGGCCCCAGTGCGGGCTCGGATGCCGACTCGGCTGCTGGTGCGGGTGCGGGTGCGGCGGCTTGGGCGGCGGCGGTGAGTTCGGCCAGGGTGGTGGTGACGATCACGGTGACCGGTAGACCGTTGAGTTGGCCGAGGTCACCGGCGGCCAGGAGCGCGCGGGTCATGGCTTGCAGGGCGTCGTGGTGGCGTTGGCCGATGGTGCGGTCGTCGCCGAGAATCTGGGCTTCGGTGGGGCTGCCACTGATGCAGGGCGACTCGTCGGCGGCGTTGCACATGCCGGGAGCGGCCAGTTTGGCCAGCACCGGTTCCAGGGTGGCGCGCAGTTCGGGGGTGATGGTGGCGGTCAGGGTGCTCATCCCGTCGGGGCCCTGCTTGCCGAGTCGCAGGCTGCGTTTGGCTTGGCGTTCGCGGTCGGTGTAGTCGCCGTCGGGATCAAGTACGGCGATCAGGTGGTCGGCCAGTTTCTCGAACGCGGTGGGCCCGAATTCACGGGCGTAGGCGGCCAGGTCGGCCTCGACGCGCTCACGTTCGGCGCCCGTGACCGCCGGCGGGATCTTCTGGTAGGCCTTGCGGGCGATCTCGATGTGTTCGGGCCCGATCGCGCCGGCGGCCTGGGCTGCGGCCAGTGACGGCAACACCGGCTCGAGGAGCTCCCCGGTCAGGGTGATGCGCGGGGCCAGATCGGCGGCTTCTTTGACCCGGCGCCCCGCGTCGCCGCGGGTGATCCGTAGCCGTTCGCTCACGACCCCGGCCAGCGAGGCCGCCCCGAGATCGCCGGGGTTGGCCTCGGCGATCAACCGGGCCAGGATCCGCTGGTCGACCACGGGCGCGCGCCAGGCGAAGGTTTCCCGGCGGGCCAGGATTCCCACGAGCTCCTCGTGGCTGAACCCGTCCAGCGAGCAGTCCGCCAACCTGCGCTGCGTTGATTCGAGAGTGTCCAGACACGCCAGCACCGTCTGCCGGTCACCGAACGCATCCCTACTCATGACTCGAACACTAGTTCGATGGTCCGACAAGAAACGCCCCGCGGCCAGAACCTAAAATAAGAATTCGGTAAGAGAAAGTTCGTCCGTCGTCGAAATCGGACACCCCGAGCTGAAACACTGGGCGACTGTGGCACCGCCTCCGACGACCGGCGCAACCCGCGTCGCCCTGACTGCCGTCGTTTCCACCACACTCCTGTTGGCAGGATGCGGAACTCTTTCCGGGAAGCCTCACCTCGACGGGCCGGAGATGACCGACGAACAGACCCGCGCGCAGGTCGTCGACCCGGCCAAACGGCTCGTCCACGCGACGGACCTGCAACTGCGCGGCACGGGTTTTCGCTACGCCTCGTGCACGGATCAGGGCTCCGCGCCGTTTCGGGGCCGGCTCGACATGGGATTCATCTTCCCCGCGGGGCTGGACAAACAGGAACACCTCGAGCGGATCGTCGCGGCCATGAAGACGGATGGGCGGACCGACGACGCCCCGAAAGACCAGCACCACTATGGCCGCACGCTGTATCTGGGTGGAGTGATGGCGATCGTGACACCCAATCCCGACCACCCGGAGCGCGGCTACATCGACATGCTCGGGCAGTGTCGCAACGCCGGCGATCACCGCATCACGAAGGACCGGGGCGCCGATGAACAAGACGTCCGCGCCGAACTCACAAGCTGAACTGCACCCGCGCTCTCAGCTCAACGGCGTCGTATCGACGAGACCCTCAGTCGCGCGCCAGCTGGATCTGGTTCTTGATCTCCCGGTACGCCTGCACGCGGGCCATCACCGCATCGACGGCCGAGTCGGCCGGTGTGGCGTCCGGCGCTGCCTCGATCCCGTACAGCATGGCGCTGAGCTTCCCGTGCAGTTCGGCTCGCTGCTCGGCAACTCGGGCGTCTTCGCGCTCGGTCTGCAGTGATTTGTCGATAAGTTGCGCTTCCGTAGCGCACTTCTGGATCAGCTCGACCCGTTGGCGGGCAACGCTTTCCAGGTTCGAGATCGTGGTCTTGGCTTCCGCGAGGATCTTGCGGTCGTCGGCGCTGGGATTGTCCAATGCCGACAGTCTGTTGGCGACTCCCCGCAGCGCGTGTGCCTTCTGGAAGCTGTCGGTGATGCCCTCGATGTCCGGGCCGAAGTCGACGTCCCCGAGCCAGCCCGCCCGGGCGGCCTCCGACCCGGCCACACGTTTGACGGCGCTCAGCGCTGCCTCGACGCGCGCCGCGTTGTCCTTGCCGAGCGTGTCGAGGCGGTGTTGCTTCTCCCGACGGGCCCGCTCCTCGCGTTCCCGCTTGGCGGCCGCGACAATGGCCGCCTGCTCTGCGCGGGCACGCTCCTGTGCGGCGGCGTGCCATTTCTCGTAAGTGATGACGATCCAGTACACCAACCCGAGGAACGCCGAGAGTGCGGCGATGACGCCGAGGAAGATCCACACCGGCTTCGGGATCAGCGCCACGAGCAGGACGATGAAGAAGACGATCCCGCCGATGACATTGGAGGACCCATCCTTCTTGCTCATCTCGCACCATCCCCCCCTCGTGGCCTCCCCAGCCCAGTAACCCGAGTCTAAAGATCGGCTCTGACACTGCCCGGGCGATCGCGTCCGCAATCCGACGGCTGGTCCAAGCGTCGTAGTGGCGCGGACGGCACGGCCCGCACACCGGCGCTGTCGGCAGGTGCAGGGTATGGCAGGACTACGGTGTGCCGACCATCTTGGCCGGGTCGACGATTTCGTCGAACTTCTCGGCGTCGATGAATCCGGTGGCCAGCGCGGCCTCGCGCAAAGTGGTCCCCTCGTCGTTGGCCTTGTGGGCGATCGCCGAGGCCTTGTCGTAGCCGATCACCGGCGACAGGGCAGTCACCAGCATCAACGAGCTCCCCACAAACTTCTCGATCTGCGCCCGATTGAGCTCGGTGCCCTCGATGCAGTACTCGCGGAGTTTCACGCTCGCATCACCGAGGATCCGTGCCGAGTGCAACACGTTGTTGAGGATGATCGGGCGCATCGCATTGAGCTCGAAGTTGCCCTGGCTCCCGGCGATGGCGACCCCACTGTCTTCGGCCAGCACTTGGATGCAGACCATCACCATCGCCTCACACTGGGTCGGATTTACCTTGCCCGGCATGATCGAGCTGCCCGGCTCGTTCGCCGGCAGGACCAGCTCACCGAGTCCGCAGCGGGGACCCGAGGCCAACCATCGGATGTCGTTGGCGATCTTCATCAATGGCACCGCCAAGCCACGGAGCCCGGCGCTGGCGGCGACCATCGCGTCCAGTCCACCTTGCGCCGCGAACTTGTTCTCGGCGGTCACAAACGGATACCCGGTGAGTTCGGCGATCTTGGCGGCGACCTCGACGTCGAATCCAGGCGGCGCATTCAGCCCGGTGCCCACCGCGGTCCCGCCCATGGCCAGTTCATACAACCCGGCCATCGACGCCTTGAGCCGCTCGATTCCCTGCTCGATCTGCCGGGCATAACCCGACCATTCCTGGCCCACGGTCAGTGGCGTCGCATCCTCGAGATGGGTGCGGCCGGTCTTGACCACGTCGCGCCATCCGGCGGCCTTGTCGACGAACACCTTGTGCAAGGCCTCGACCGCAGGGAGCAGCCGTTCGTCGAACTCCTTGACGACGGCGATGTGCATCGCGGTGGGGAAGGTGTCGTTGGAGGACTGGCCCATGTTCACGTGATCGTTCGGATGCACCGGCGTCTTGCTGCCGAGGTCCCCGCCGACGAGCTGGATCGCGCGGTTGCTGATCACCTCGTTGACGTTCATGTTCGACTGTGTGCCCGACCCGGTCTGCCAGACATAGAGGGGGAAGCTCTCGTCGAGTTTCCCGGCGATCACCTCGTCGGCCACTTGCGCGATGAGCTTCGACCGCCACGCCGTGAGCCGTCCGGCCGCACCGTTGAGCAGTGCCGCAGCCTTCTTGACGTAGCCGTAGGCGTGGTAGACCTCATGCGGCATCTTGTCGTTGCCGATGGAGAAGTGCACCAGCGACCGCTGCGTCTGCGCGCCCCAGTACCGGTCGGCCGGGACATCGATCCCGCCCATCGAGTCCGTCTCGTGGCGCGTACCGGTGGCGTCGATGCCGATACCTAGGTCCAGGACCTCGGGGACGCTCTCGGTCATTCCGGACTGCCCCGGTACACCGGCTGCCACATCGCATCCTGGACTGCCTGGATCAGGTTGTCGTAGGTCTTGGTCGCCACACCGTCGGCCGCAGCCTGTTTCGCGACCGCGACGGCCACCGTCGCCGACGAGGCCCGCAGATCGTCGACCGGCGGCAGCAGCGACGCCCCCGGCGAACTCGGGTCGACCTGGGAGGCCACCGCCTCCGCGGCCGCGAGCAGCATCCCGTCGGTGACGTGACTGGCACCGGAGACCACGATCCCCAGACCGAGACCGGGGTAGAGCAGTGCGTTGTTGGCCTCACCGATGTGATGGTCGATCCCCTGATAGGACACCGGATCGACCGGAATGCCGGTGGCAATCAGCGCCTTCCCGTTCGACCACGGCACCGCATCGGCGGGCATGACCTCGATACGTTCGGTCGGATTCGACAGTGGCAACAGGATCGGCCGTTCCACCCCGGCGCTCAGCGCTTCGACCACGTCCTTGGTGAAAGCGTTGTGCGCGGTGGACGTCCCGATGAGAATCGTCGGCCGAACTTGCGTGACCACCGTGAGGAGGTCGATATTCCCGTCGGCGTTGCGCGTCCAGTCCTTGACCTCGTCGGCCGGGCGAGCGTAGGCCTGCTGATAGTCCGGCAGATCCGACATGTCGTCGGTGACCAGCCCGTTGCGGTCCACCAGCCAGACGCGGGCCTTCGCCTCCGCAGGGGAGAGTCCGTCACGCCGGATCGCCGCGCTGATCTGGTCGGCCATTCCGGTCCCGGCGGTGCCGGCCCCGAAAACCACCAGCCGCTGATCGGAGAAGGGCTGCTTGGTCACTTTCAATCCGGACATCACCGAGGCCATCACGATGGCTCCGGTGCCCTGCATGTCGTCGTTGAAGATCCGGTACGTATCGCGGTACTTCTCCAAGATGCGGCGGGCATTGCCGGGGCCGAAGTCCTCGAAATGCAACAACGCGTTCGGGAATAGCTCCGAAGCGGTCTTGAGATACAAGTCGATGAGGCCGTCGTAGGGCTGACCGGTGATGCGCGCGTGGCGGTTTCCCAGATAGGTCGGGCTGTTGAGCAGGGCCTCGTTGTCGGTGCCGACATCGAGGTTGACCGCGATCACGCGGGCGGGGTCAATCCCGGCGGCCGCGGTATAGATGGCCAGCTTCCCCACCGAGATGTCCGAACCGTTGACCCCCCAGTCGCCGATCCCGAGAATCTCCTGCGCATCCGAGACCACAATCAGATCGACGTCATCCGGGCCGAAGCCGAGCGTCTCGAACGACGCCCGGATGTCTTCGGGCCGGTCGATCGACAGATAGACGGCGCGCGAAATCCGGTAGTCCTGACTCCATTTCTTGATCGCTTCGCCGATCGTCGGGTCGTACACCACGGGCAAGAGTTCCGCGAGATGATCGGAAATCACTTTGTAGTAGAGCACTTCATTGCGGTCGTGCAACTGGTCGAGAAAGATGTACTTTTCCAGATCGGTTTCGTAGCTGCCGAGCTGTGCGTAGGAACGTCTCGCCTGCTCTTCCAGAGTCTCCACCCGAACCGGGAGCCGGCCGGTCAAACCCAGGGCAGCCCGCTCGTCATGGGTAAAGGCGGTGCCGCGGTTACGCAATGGATCGGTGAGAACGTCCGGCTTCTTCGACAACGCATGATCCTTTTCTTCAGCCAGCCCCGCAGCAATCCAGGTGTAGGACGATGGGCGCTGTGCTCAGTGACGGTGAGGAAATGCCCGGCTGGCGCCGCCGGCGACGGTGAAACCTGGAATTTACCAGTGATTCTCACTCCAGTTCGAAGTTCCGAACATCCGTTTCTTGGTTGCCGACGACGGGGGATGGGGAAGGTGACGTAGGGCTTCGTGACCGGCCCACCCGGCGTGGCCGATTGCGCCCCGCGTCCGAAGTTGGTGGAGTTGTCGCCACCATGACAAGTCTCCTGCTGCACAACGCCACCCTGATCGACGGCACCGGCGCCGACCCGGTACCCGACGCGTCGGTCCTGGTCGACGGCACCACCATCACCTGGGCCGGGGCAAGCGCCGACCTCCCCGCCGACAAGGTGCCGACGGACGCCACACGCGTCGACCTGGCCGGCAACACGCTGTGCCCCGGCTTCTTCGACTGCCATGTGCACTTCCGCCTGCCCGGAACCAGCGGGAGCCCACTGGAGCTTGCGCTGCATCCCCCGTCGTATGCGTATTTCCAGCTGATCGCGCGGCTCCGGGTGACGCTCGAGAACGGCGTGACCTCCGCGCGCGACCTGATGGGCATCGACACCGGCGTGCGGGAGGCCGTCGCCGCGGGGCTGATCGAAGGTCCGCGGCTGCTGGTGGCGATCAACATGCTCAGCCAGACCTCCGGGCACGCGGACTTCCACCTGCCGTCCGGGATCGACCTGACCCCGCTGGTCGGCGGATCGTTGGTGGACTCCGTCGACGCCGCGCGACATCGCACGCGGGACCTGATCCGCCAGGGTGCCGACGTCATCAAGGTCGCCTCCAGCGGCGGCGTCTCCTCCCCCAACGACGATCCGACCTGGCTGGGGATGCGTCGCGACATGATTGCCGCGATCGTCGAGGAGGGCCAGAACTACGGCGGCAGACCGGTGGCCGCCCATGCCATCGGCTATGCGGGGGTCCGGGCGGCGGTCGAGGCCGGGGTGCACAGCATCGAACACGGCTACGCCCTCGACGACGAGCTACGCCACCAGATGGTCGCGCAGGGTACCTTCCTGGTGCCGACCCTGCTCGAGACGATGGTGCCGGTGACCGCATCCCCGGCCGGTGCCGCCAAGAGCGCGAAATGGCATGCCATGGCCCATGATTCGATTGCCGCCTCGGCTGAGGCCGGGATCAAGATCGCAGTGGGAACCGACGCGGGTCTGTCCCCCGATCACGGCACCAACCTCAAGGAACTCGGGCTCCTGGTGAAGTTCGGCGGGCTGACCCCGATGCAGGCGATCATGGCCGGCACGAGCACCTCGGCCGAACTGTGCGGGGTGGCCGACACGCTGGGCACCGTCGAGGCCGGCAAGACCGCCGATCTGGTTGTGGTGCGCGGAAATCCGCTGGCGGACATCGACAGCGTCGGCGAGCCCGACAACATCCTGCTGGTCATCAAGGACGGTCGTTCCGTGGCCGACCGGGGCAAATTCATGTTGCCCTCCTGACCCGCCAACACATCTCACCTCGGGACGGACTCAGTCGGCCTAGCGCCAACGTTGAGCGCGCGCAACCGGGCCGAGCCGTCGGGTTCGACGTCGAGCGCGGTGATGCTCGGTGCCGCTACCGGGACCAGCCGTCCGGTGGACAGCCCGATGAACTGCGCGAGCACCGCACGGATGACGCCGCCGTGGGTGGCGACCAGGACCGGCCCGGGCTGTGCGGCAGCGTCGTGGACCGCGGCCGTCGTGCGGGCAGTTACCGCCGCCGGCGTCTCGCCCAACGGGGGCACCAGTAAACCGGCGCGCCAGCGCGAGTAGTCGTCACCGATCACGTCGGGGGTGAGACCTTCCCACTGCCCCAATCCCGCCTCCGCCCACCGTTCGTCGACGACGACGTCGCGAGCCCCGAGCAGCGCGGCTGTCGACCGCGTGCGCGACAGTGGCGAGCAGACGACCGTCCGCGGCTGCCATGTCTCGATCACCGGTGCCAGTTCGAGGACGGCTTGTCGCCCCTCGGCGGAGAGGTCGATGTCGGTGCGGCCCTGCAGGCGTCGCAGCTGGGTCCACTCGGTCGCACCGTGCCGCATCAAAAGCAACGTCGTCACTTGCGTGCCTCCTGAAGCTGGCCTGCTGCATCGAAAAGACCGGCCGGACCGGGTGGTAGCGCCAATCCTGTCCGGTCGCCCGCCACCGCCGGCAGGTCGGTCAACACCGACACCCGATCCTCCCCCACCAGACCGGTCACCAGGTGACGG
This sequence comes from Actinomycetes bacterium, assembly GCA_023460175.1. GTDB lineage: Bacteria > Actinomycetota > Actinomycetes > Mycobacteriales > Mycobacteriaceae > Mycobacterium. The sequence goes on along the minus strand of JAEWRC010000026.1, from coordinate 13,766 downwards.
CCGGCGATCGGCGTCGATTCCAGTACTTCGAAGGGCAGTGGGCCGTGGTCATGCAGCGTGAGATCCTGCGGTCGATACATCGCGCGCCAACCGGGCTCCGCGCCCGGGGCCAGGGTCACGCCGTCGCGAACCAGAGCGCCATCGACGATGGCGCCGCCGAGCAGCACGGCAGGCGGGGTGCCCAGGAACGAGGCAACGAAGGCAGTCGCGGGCCGCTCCAGCAGTTCAGTTGGGGTGCCGAACTGCTCGACCCGACCCTCGCGCATGACGGCGATATGGCTGGCCATCGCGAGCGCCTCGGTCTGATCGTGGGTGACGTAAACACTCGTGGCCCCGGTGATCCGGTGGATCCGGACGATCTCGGCGCGGGTCTCGACCCGCAACCGGGCGTCCAGGTTGGACAGCGGTTCGTCGAACAACAGCAATCTCGGCCGCGGGGCGATCGTGCGTGCGATCGCGACCCGTTGTTGCTGTCCGCCAGAGATCTGCGCGGGATGGCGGTCGGCAAGTTGCGCAATCTCCAGTGACTCGAGCACCTCGTCGACGCGGCGCGCGCGGTCGGTGCGGGTCCAGCCCGCCACCCGCAGGGGCCATTCGATGTTGCCCCGCACCGTCATATGCGGCCACAGCGCGTAACTCTGGAATACCATGCCGAGCCCTCGCTTGGCTGCCGGGACCTCGATGCCGGCCGCGGTGTCCACCACCACCCGGTCGCCGATCCGGATGGCGCCCAGGGTCGGTGACTCCAGACCGGCGAGGATGCGCAGGGTGGTCGTCTTGCCGCAGCCCGACGGGCCGAGCAGCACCAGGAACACTCCGTCCGGGAGGTTGATGTCCACGCCGTGGAGCGCGGTGTGGTCGCCGAACCGCTTGTGGAGACCGGCAATGTGGATGTGGGTCATGGCGTGGATCCTGTTGGTCTGGAGTCGGAGAGCCGACGCGCGAATATGGTTGCCACAACCGATATTGCGGCGATGACGACGGTGATCGCGTTGGCGTGCTGGGTGAAACCCTCTGAGGCGAAGCGATAGGTCATGGTCGCCAGCAGCGGCGTCGCCGGGGTCACCAGCAGCACCACCAGGGACAGATCCCGGACCATGGTGACGAAGACCAGCACACCGCCGCCCAGGACACCGCGCGATACCAACGGCGCGGTGATCCGCGCGAATCTGCGCGGTCCGCTCGCCCCGGTCAGGACCGCCGCCTCTTCCAGTTCGCCGGATACCTGGCCGAGGGCCGCGCGGGAGGTCTGGAAGGCGAACGGCACGCTGGCCGCCACCCCCGCCAGCACGAGAATCGCGAAGGTGCCGTACAGGGAGGGCAGCGGCCCGATCGGCGCACCGAACAGGGCGATGAACGCCGCACCGAACGCAACCCCGGGGATGAGAAACGGTACGTAGGAGAGGAATCCGATTGCCGCGCCCACCATCGGCGGCCGCGTCATCCGGCGCGCGACATACGCCCCGAGCAGCCCGAGCAACCCCGCGCCCGCCGCGACGGCGAGGCCCAGCAGGACAGTGTTCTGCAGTGCCGACAGCACCACGGGGTCGCGCAGAACCCCACGCATGCCCTGGGCGATCGACGAGTCCGATTCGCCCAGCCAGTAATGCCACGTGAACCCGCCGCTGAAGGAGTTGGTGCGACGCAGCACGGTGGATACCACCAGCACGATGCCCGGCACTATGGCAGTGACCGCCACGAGCGCGGACGCCATGAAGAACAGCGGCCAACGCCAACGACCCGTGACCACCCGCCGGGGACGTGATGCCTTGCCGGTGATGGTTTCGAACGACTTCCCGCGAGTCGCGCGGTTGCCGGCCCACAACACCATTCCCGCCACGACGACGAGCACTATCGACAGGGCATAGCCGCGGGCCGCATCCCCGGTCGCGATGGCACCGTACAGGCGGGTGCTGAGGGTCTGGAACCGTACCGGTAATCCCAACAGCGCCGGCACGGCGAAGTTGCTGACGCCCTCGGCGAAGGCGAGCAGGAATCCGGACAGCAGCGCGGGGGCGATGGCGGGCAACACGATTCGTGTCGCCACCCGCAGCCGTGACGCACCGGCGAGTTCGGCCGCGGCCACCAGGTCGCCGCCGACGCCCCAAAGGGCGGCCGAGACGATGACGAAGGACAGCGAGTAGTAGTGCGCCGTCAGCACCAGCACGGTCGGTACGGCCCCCCAGGAGAGCACGTCGGGAACGGCCACGCCCAGCGCTGACAACAGCCCCGGTGTGCCGCCGAGTCGGTTGTTGCGAAAGACGCTTTCCCAGGCCAACGCGATCGCGAAACTCGGCAGTGCGAAGGGCACCGCGGCGAGCACCCCGATCACCCGCCGGCCGGGCACGTCGCTGAGCACCACGACCCAGGCCAGGAACGCCCCCAGCACGGTCGCACCGATGCCGGTGCCCAGGCCCATCAGCAGCGAGTTGGTCAGCGGCTGCCAGAGCAGATTGGCCGACAGTGGACTGTTGAACACGTCGCCCCAGACGCCATCGGCGTCCGAATCCAGCGTCCGGGCAACGAGTCCCGCCAGCGGAGCGGCGACCAGCACCGCGAGCACCGCGATGACGCCGACGGCGAGCCACACGATCGGGCGTCGGACCGTGGCCGACGCCCGACTTCGGGTGGATGTCACTGGATCGTGAGCAGGAAGTCAGCCACTTCCGAGCGCCGCTCGGCCGAGGCGTGCGGATCGATGGACCAGGCGTCGAGGGCCTCGAGGGACAGCGCATCGGCGGGTGCGACGACGTCCTCACGCGTCGGGTAGTCGCCGGCGACGTAGAACGGCTCGAAACCCGCGCCGCCGGTTTCGGTGTCGTCACCCATCATGTAGTCGATCAGCAATCGGGCCGCCGCCGGGTGCTGGGCGTTCGCGGTGACGCCGAGCATCGCCGGAAAGACGATGCCCGGTGCCGGGACGACGCCGGCGGCCACCTGCAGCGCCCAGCCCTCGTCGTCGTTGTCGCGGCGATCCGAGTACGACGTGAAGCCGACCGGCGGGCTGGCCTGACCGAGGGTGCCCACTGACGAGTTGACGGTATCGGTGTCGTCGACAAGTACCGCGTCGTTGTCGTACAGGTCCGCGATGAACTGCAGGCCGGCGTCTTCGATACCCTCGTCCAGGGCGATCTCGCGGCCGAAGTGCGCCTGATAGGCCTGCGCCATTTCCTCGGAGCGCAGCGACATTTCGGTCACCAGGTCCAGGTAGTCGCCGCGGACGTTCGGGTCCACCATCATGACCCGGCCCGTCCACGCGGGTTCGGTGAGCTCCCAGAGGTTCTGCACCGGCGGGCCGTCCGGATGGGCCTCCTCGTTGTACATCAGCACCTTGGTGGATAACCGGTTGGCCACCAGCGGCTCCCGGAACTCCGCCGGCAGCGCCGCGCTGACGCGCTGCGGAACGTAGGGCTCCAATACCCCGTCGGCGAGGAGTTCGGTCACCACCACCGGCGCATCGGAGACGTAGGCGACATCCGCGGTCGCGCTGCCCGCTCGGTGCTCGCTGGCGAGCCGGGTGATCAGCTCGGTCGACGAGATGTCCGCGGCGACAACGTCAATGCCGGGGTAGGTGGCTTCGAACGATTCTTCGATCGAGGCGATGCGACTGGTGAACGAATACACCGACACGCTGCCCTCCGATTCGGCGAGGGCGACGAGCTCATCGTGGCTCAGGGCGTCCCAGTCGGGCTCGGCACTGCTGGGCGCGGATTCGGTGGAGCCGCAGGCAGTGAGGCCGAGTGCGAGCGTAGCCGCGGAGATGACGGCGGTGAGGCGGCAGCGGGCGGGAGTGGGCATGACGATCCTCCAGTTATCCGTGTTGGGGTGTGGTGCGTGGCTCAGGCATCGAGCCGGTCGAGCAGGTCGGCGAGTTTGTCGAGGGAGCGGTTGGCTTCGTCGGGTTGGCGGCGAGCGATGGTCAGCACCAGTGCATTGCCGATCGCCATGGGCACTGTCAGGGAAAGGAATTCGTCGGCGCGTCCCCGGGGTGCGGCGACGAGGAGGTCCGGGCGTGGCGACATCGACAGCAGCGTGTCGGTGATGACGACGCTGCAGCAGTCGGCTTCCGCGGTGATGGTCAAGAGCGGCGACAGCAGCGCGGGCAGTCGGCGGAAGGCGAACGCCAGCAACAGGTCCGCACTCGTCAAGCTCGAGATCCGTTCAGCGACATCGCGCCGCGATCCGACGAGGGTGGTGACCCGGATCCCGAAGCGATGCAGCCGGCGGCTCATCAGGTCCACGAGGACCGTGGCGTTTCCCTGCCCGAACACATAGACCTGTTCGGCCGCAATGATCTTGGCGGCGATCTCATCGAGTTGCGCTTGGGTGACGTGGCGAGTCAGTTCGGTCAGCGCGTCGAGTTCGTCGTCCACGAAGCCGCGGATCACGTCGTGGTCCGGATGGCGGTCCAGCCGGCCGCGTAGCCGTTGTGCGGGGCCCTCGCCGGTCATGTAGTCCTGGCGCAAGGCATCGCGCAGGTCCGGGTAGCCGGTGAAGCCCAGTCGCTGCGCGAGCCGGGTCGCCGCCGACTGATGCAACCCGAGCGGATCGGTGAGGTCCGAGGCCATCCAGAAGGAGGCGTCCGCCGGCTGTGACTGCAGGACTGCGATCAGCCGACGATCGTTGGCGGTGAGCCGATGTCCGCAGCTCGCAACGAGTTCGGTGATGAGCACGCCGCGACCGTATCCGCAATCATGCTTGCAACTCCCGCAAGTCTTGCAAGTTCACGTGCTGTTTGCCAGAAGTGCATCGCGGTGTCGACGGAGCGCGAACCTAGTTGTCGCGCTCCCGCCAGTTGCGAGATCATGAAGCGGTGAACCTTTTGCCCACCCCCGAGGTGACCCTCAGCGATACCGATGTGGCCGACGCGCTGGAACGCGCGGTCGAGATCATCAATCCGCTGCTCGACGTCTTGTGGGGCACTGACCCGCTGGGCTTGAAACGTCGCGACGCCGACTTCGAAGAGGGGCCGCTCGACAAGGTCGCCGACGGTCTCTCGTGGGCACTGAACGTGGCCGACGTGCCGGGTACTCACGGCTGGGACGACCTCGATACCGACGCCCGCATCCAGTGGTGGGTCCGGCGCGTCGGCGCGCTGAACACCGTGGTGGTGGCGTTTCCCGGTGTGCTCGGCGCGCTGGCGCGGGGGTTGCCGATCCAGGACCTGCTGGGTTTCGTCAACCAGGCCATCGTGCTGTGCGCAGTGGCTCGCGAACTCGGTGTCACCGACCTGGACACCCAGGTGCGCATGCTGGCCGAAGTGCTCTGCGAGCGCGACCTGTCCGGCGTGGAGCGCGGCGAGCGTCCGCCATTGGAATCGATCCCCCGCACGCCCATCGGTGTAGCGAAGGCGCTCTGGCATCTTGCGGGCCTGTTCGACGCCATCAGCGATGAGCTCGCCAAACGTCCGCACCCGCGTAAACCGCTGCGCTATCTGGCGATGCTGCCCGGAATCGGCGGTGCGGCAGCCTTCTTCGGCGAATGGCGCGCCCTGGAACGCGCCGCCGAGGACGCTTCCCGATGGCTGGAGAACCACCCGCACGGGGTCGGTGAGGCCCCGGGACCAAGCCGGCAATCCTGACGACGCCAGTTCAGCGGTGGGCGTGGTAGATCGCGCTCGCGATCTTCTCCTTGTAGTCGGCGAACGCCGGCGACGTACGTACCGCCGACGACCGGCCCTCGGGCGCGCTGTCCTCGGGGAACGTGACCGCGACATCCTGCTGGATCCGGCCGGGCCGGGCACTCATCACGAGCACCCGGGTGCCGAGCAGGACCGCTTCCTCGACGCTGTGGGTGACGAACAGCACCGTGCGATGGTGCTCGCGCCAGATGTCGAGCAGTTCGAGTTGCAGCTTCTCCCGGGTGAGGGCATCCACGGCGCCGAACGGTTCGTCCATCAGGATGATCCGGGGCTCGTTGACCAGGACCCGCGCGATCTGCGCCCGCTGTTGCATGCCGCCGGAAAGCTCGTAGGTGCGGCGATCAGCGAACTCGGCCAAGCCGACCTTGCCGAGGATGGCGGTGGCCCGTGCGTGTCGATCCTGCTTGGCGACGCCGCGCAGCCGCGGTCCGAGTTCGACGTTGGCGCGCACCGACTTCCACGGGAAGAGGTTGGGCTTCTGGAAGACGACGCCGCGCTCCGGTGCGGGTCCGGCGACGGGTTCGCCGCCGATGGTGATGGTGCCGGTGGTGGGCCGCTCGAACCCGGCGAGCATCTGCATCAACGTCGTCTTCCCGCAACCGGAAGGCCCGACCAGGCAGACGAACTCCCCCGGTTCGATGACGAGGTCAGTGGTGCTCAGCGCCCGCACCGCGTCGGCACCAGCCCCGTACGACTTCGAGACCCCGGCGAACACCACCCGGTCGGGCGCGGTCGTCGGCTCGCTCACGGCCCGGCGACCGCTTTAGCGGCGTCGACGTACACCCCGTCGCGGTAGACCTCTGGGTCGCTGACCCCGGTGATCTCGCCCTGACTCAGCAGGAACTCCGCATTGGCCTGCAGGTCCTCGGCGAGGCCGCCGCCGAGGTATTCGGACGACGCCTGCTCGGAGGCGCGCAAGAACTGGAGCCCTTCGGCCTGTGTATGGGCCTGCTCCGGGGTGATCCCCAGTTGTACGGCCAGGCCCACGGATGCGTCGTCGGGCGAATCGAGCAGTTGCTGGACCGCCCAGTCCTGGGCGCGGGTCCAGGTCTCGAGGAAGTCGGGGTTGGCCTCGATGAATTCGCCGGTGGCCCCGGCGACGTCGAAGGTGGGAACCCCTTGGGCGGCGGTGTCGGCACTGGTGAGCAGCACGTGCCCGTCGCTCCTGATAGCTCCTGCGGTTCACGGAAGGATTCGCGACAGCACGGTGCAGCAGGCTGACGAAAACACGGATCCGCACGGAGTATCTCGTCGGGCAGCCTGGGTATGGTGCCGGCTATCAACCGTCATCGCCTATGGGGCGGGCAGGAGGATCGTGACCGAAGTACAACTCGGCCGGCTCGTCGGCGTGCATCCGCGCGAAGTCTGGCAGCACGAAGCTTACGCCTTCACCCCGTGGTTGCTCAGGAACGTCGACGTGTTGTCGGAGTTGCTCGGGATGGAGCTCGAGCTGGAGATTGCCGAACATCCCGTCGGCGGCTTCTCGCTGGACCTGTTGGGCCGCGATCTCTCCGACGAGAGCGTCGTGATCGTCGAGAACCAGCTCGAGCAATCCGATCATGGTCATCTCGGACAGATCCTGACGTATGCGGCCGGGACCGACCCCCGTACGATCGTCTGGATCACCACCGGATTTCGCGCCGAGCACCGAGCCGCTCTGGATTGGCTCAACGAGCACACCGATCCCGACGTACGGTTTTTCGGAGTCGAGATCCAAGTTGTCAAGATCGGCGATTCCGCACCGGCTCCGAACTTCAAACTCGTTGCGCAGCCCAATGACTGGGAAAAGCGGGTGAAGGCGGCGACGACGGCCGCCAGCGAGTTGGCGGGTCGCTCGAAGCTGTATTGGGAGTTCTGGGAACAGTTCTTGTCGCGCATTGCGGCCGAGCACCCGGGGTGGACCCGCGCGAAAGCGACCACGACCAACGGCTGGTACGACTTGCCGACGGGGTACGGCGCCATCGTCTACAGCATCTCGTTCACGACGACCGGACTGCGGGTCCAACTCTACTTCAACAGTCCCAAGTCTGAGATCAACGCCGCCAACTTCGAGCAGATCGCGGCGCAGCGAGAGCTCTTCGAGTCGACGCTGAGTGAATCGGCCGAGTGGGACGACAAGCCCGGCCGCAAGGGCGCCGCCATCTTCGTGACGTCACCCTTCCCTTCGGTGGACGAAGTCGATCAGTGGCCTGCCATGATCGATTGGATCGTCGAATGGCTGGGTCGTCTCCGGCGGGCTTTCGAAGCGGTCGGCGGTGCCACCGCATTCCGGTAGTAGCCGTCTTGAGCTCAGTTACGACATCTCCAACTCCGTCGCATGTGCGTGCACTGCGAAATGCTTGCGGGCTTCACCCATACCGATGAGCGCGCGCAGCGCTTCCCTTGTCTCCCGGTCGGTGGAGTAGATGACTGTGCCGATCATTCCGCGAGTCAGCAGAACCTTGTACACGTGCCGGACCAAGACATCGAACCTCCTGTCAGGAACAGTCTTTTGATTTCGGAAGTCTGGATCCTTATTGGCTCCTCGCACAGTCACGAACTTGCCGTTGCGCCATACGAGGTCTGGACCGAGTATGACGCCGTTCCAGTCATATTCGAAGCCCTGGGCGGTGTATATACAACCGACCTGCCCGAAACCGCCCTCGTCAGTAGCCCACAACGCACTCGGCGGTACATCACCTATCCGCCTGTCGCTCTTGCTGTTCCACGGACGTGCCCATGAACCGATACGAACGTCGGGCACAAATGTGCCGTCCTTACGAGCGTCACTCCATGGCCAGCAGTACCCAGCCGTAATTCGCGCTGTGTATCCCCGCTGCAACTGACTTGTCAGATGCTGTTCCATTTCCTCGGGAGTTTCCGCGAGAAGAACTTGGAACTGCGGATCGCCGGACCAGACTGCCGGTGGCCCCTCCCCCGTTAGTCCCAAAAGTCTCACCACCCAATGCACGTATTCTTCGCTACCACCACAACGGAACTGCTCGCCGAGGGCAACGTGCTGGAAATCCAACCCCAAGGATTGCGCGTGCCGTTCGATCTGCTCCAGAGTTCCCATCTCACCTGGCCGTACGACTTGGTGCTCGTCGAGTAAAAAGACCGGAACACGTGCGGCCGCGATGAGCTCGTCGATTTGTGGACGATCTGTCCGCAGTTCTGCTCGGGTGTAGCGGTCGACCGACGTTTTCCGGATACGGTGCGCTTCATCCATGATCAGCACGTCCAATCCATTGGGATCGGCCGACATGAACTGATTGAAGTACTTGAACAGCGCGCGGATCTTGGGCGCTCTCGTCGCGGCGACTTTGCGGAGCGTTTGAGTGAACGAACGCGACCCTGTCGCATGGATGACGGTGCGTCCACGGCGCGCCAACTCCCCCACCAGGGACAACGCGATGACGCTCTTTCCGCTGCCGGGCCCTCCGGTCACCACAATGACCCGCTTCGCGTTGCCCGCCCGTGCATGCTCGACTGTGTGCATCACGAGGTCGACTGCCAACTGCTGATTTCCGATCAGGCGGAACTGGGGCCGGTCCCGGATCTCGGCGGCTGCGAGCCTCAGCAGCTGCTTGGAGGGCGCAACTGGGGAGTTGATCAGCAAGTCGGCGGCGTGACGGCCGGGACTTGGGGCGAGTCTCGACTGAAGAAAGTCGATCAGCGCACCCCTGTCACTGGCCGTGAATAGCCGGCCGTTGACCGATAGCGGCACTGCCAGTAGGTCTTTCACCAAGCTCGGGTTCGACGCATTGTGGAGGTAGGCAACTCCGGCCAGGGCGTCCGGATTGTCTGCGACCACGCGAGCAAAATCGCTGAGGTACTCACAGTAACCGCGCACTTGAACTACCGGGTGCAGCCGCGGCCCGCCCGGCACCCCAGGCACTTCGACGATTTCGGGATCGCCTTCGAATGCGTATGCAGCAGACCACTGCTTCAACTCCACGATGACGTAGGAAGCCTCGCCTGTTCGCGGGTGCGCACCCGCGAACACAACGTCCGCGCGTTGAGACGTAAGAGGAAGGTGATATTCGAGCAGCATCTCCACCTCGCCGAGGCCTGCGTCGACCAGGTCGGCAGCCAGCACCGGAAGACTCTTCTTCCAGGATGCCTGTTCGGACTGCGCCGCACGACGACCGGTTCGATACAGCATCTGCTCCAGCATCTGCTCAACTAGCGACTCGGGTTTCATCCCCGATAGCCGATCGGCGGTCGTCCGGATGAGTGTCACGTCGAGTTCCCCAGGGCAGCACGAATACATTCGTGCGGGTGGGGACGTGTCCACGCCGGTAGATAGGCGCCTGGGAAGTCCGTCGGGCCGCGATGATCATGCTAGGTGAGTCCCTCGGATGTCGACGCGCGGTACGAGGGATGTCGGCAAGGGCCACCGGGCAGGCCGACAGATCTGTCGGAATCGGAGTGCCCGTGGCGAAGCACTCCGATGGGTTATTGGTAGGCCGTCGCCGTGCGACAAGGCCCCCGCCAAACACAAAGGCCACGAACCCAAAATGAGTTCGTGGCCTCTGCACCGCGGCTCAAAAGAACCGCTCACTGTGGGCGAAGGGGGACTTGAACCCCCACGTCCCGAAGGACACTGGCACCTGAAGCCAGCGCGTCTGCCATTCCGCCACTCGCCCGTGGCAACCGAGGGAGCGTATCACGGTCTGCGGCCCATTCTACAAACGCTGAGGTCACCCGGATTCGGACCCACCGAACCTTCGCTGACCTGCTGTAACGCGATTCTCAGAGTTCTTATGGTGACGTTTGGCCTGGATAGGCCGATACCATGGGGCGGAAATAACACAGTGACGCGACACGCGGCAGCCCGCGTCACTGCCCCGATTGATACGACGAGCACCTGAGACAGGCGGTGAAGATGGGACTGGTGCAGCGATTTGATCGCAAGCTCGAGTCTACCGTCGGCAATGCCTTCGCCCGGGTGTTCGGCGGATCGGTCGTTCCCGAGGAAGTAGAGGGGATGCTGCGCCGGGAGGCCGCCGACGGCGTCCGCTCGCTGCAGGGTGGGCGGCTGCTGGCGCCCAACGAGTACGTCATCACCCTCAGCGTCTCCGACCATGCGAAGGTCCTTGCCGATCCGGACCTCACTTCGGATACTTTTGCCAAACATCTCGGGGGATACATCGGGGATCAGGGGTGGCAAACGTATGGTGATGTGGTTGTCCGATTCGAACAATCGCCGAGTTTGCACACCGGCCAGGTCCGCGCCCGCGGTGTCGTCAACCCCGACGCCACGGTGGGCGGTGCCGCCATGTCCGCACCCGCCGCGCCACAATCAGACCGTGCGTCGAACGCAGAACCAGGAGTACCACCGATGAGCGACAATCCGAGCCACCGCGGCGGCCCAGGCCAGGGACGTCCCGGAGACGAGTACTACGACGACCGTTACGGTCGCCCGGAGGACGCTCAGGACCCCCGCGCCGGGTACGCCCCGCAGGCCCCGCAGCCTCCCCAGGGACCCGAGCAGGGCGGCTACCCGCCCCAGGGCGACCCCAACTACCCGCCGCGCCAGGGTGGCGGCTACCCCGACCAGGGCGGCTACGCCCCGTCCTACGAGCAGCGTCCACCCGCCGGCTACGGCCCGCCCTCCGGCGGCTACGACCAGGGCTACCGCCAGCCGTACGGACCGCCGTCGGGCGGCTACCCCCCGCAGGGCGAACCGCCCCGCGGTGACTACAACTACGGCCGTCCCCCGGGACCGGACTACGGTCGCCCCGACCCCCGCCAGGGTGGCGGCTACCCGGATCAGGGCGGCTACGACCAGGGCTACCAGGGCGGGCCCGGCTACGGCCGCCCCGACTACGGCCAGCCCGATTACGGTCGCGGCTACGAGGGCGGCGGCTACGGCGAACCGCCCCGCGGCGATTACGACTACGGCCAGCCCCCGGCCCAGGGTGGCTACGCCGACTACGGCCAGCCCGGCCCGGGCGGCGACTACCCGGCCGGCGGCGCCGCGACGGTCACCCTGCAGCTCGACGACGGCAGCGGGCGCACCTACCAGCTCCGCGAGGGTGCCAACGTGGTCGGCCGCGGCCAGGACGCGCAGTTCCGGCTGCCCGACACCGGCGTCTCGCGCCGGCACCTGGAGATCCGCTGGGACGGGCAGGTCGCACTGCTGTCCGATCTGAACTCCACCAACGGCACCACCGTCAACAACGCGCCGGTTCAGGAATGGCAGCTGGCCGACGGCGACGTCATCCGGCTGGGCCACTCCGAGATCGTCGTTCGCGTCCACTGAGCTCGGCCGCTTACGCCAACTCAGGCGACGCGCACGAGCTTCGCCCTCACGTCGGTGGCTGCCCAAGTATCGTGACGTTGCCGCACGATGACGGGAAGGACGCCAGATGCAGGGATTAGTTCTGCAGCTGACGCGTGCTGGCTTCCTGCTGATGCTCTGGGTGTTCATCTGGTCGGTGCTGCGGATCCTGCGCACCGACATCTACGCCCCGACGGGCGCGGTGATGGTGCGGCGCGGTCTGGCGCTGCGCGGCACCCTGCTGCCGGCCCGGCAAGGTCGGGCCACCCCGCGCTATCTGGTGGTGACGGCCGGCTCGCTGGCGGGCACCCGGATCACGCTGGGCACCCAGCCGGTGCTGATCGGCCGCGCCGACGACTCCACGCTGGTGCTCACCGACGACTACGCGTCGACCCGCCACGCGCGGCTGTCCCCACGAGGCTCGGAATGGTACGTAGAGGATCTAGGATCAACCAACGGCACCTACCTTGACAGGTCAAAGGTGACGACCGCCGTGAAGGTCCCCATTGGTACGCCGGTGCGAATCGGCAAGACAGCAATCGAGTTACGTCCGTGACCCTAGGTCTGCGCTACGCCGCGCGCAGCGACCGCGGCCTGGTACGCGCCAACAACGAAGATTCGGTGTACGCCGGCGCCCGGCTGCTGGCACTCGCCGACGGCATGGGCGGCCACGCCGCGGGCGAGGTCGCCTCCCAGTTGGTGATCGCCGCGCTGGCACATCTCGATGACGACGAACCCGGCGGCGACCTGCTCAGCAAGCTCAACGAGGCCGTCCACCAGGGCAACTCGGCGATAGCTGCCCATGTGGAGGCCGACCCCGAACTCGAGGGCATGGGCACCACGCTGACCGCAATCCTGTTCGCGGGCAATCGGCTTGGTCTGGTCCACATCGGTGACTCCCGCGGCTACCTGCTGCGCGACGGCGAACTCAACCAGATCACCAAGGACGACACGTTCGTTCAGACCCTGGTCGACGAGGGCCGCATCACCGCCGAGGAGGCGCACAGCCACCCGCAGCGCTCGCTGATCATGCGCGCGTTGACCGGCCACGAGGTGGAGCCGACGCTGATCATGCGCGAGGCGCGCGTCGGCGACCGCTACCTGCTGTGCTCCGACGGCCTGTCCGACCCGGTCAGCCAGGAGACCATCCTCGAAGCGCTGCAGATCGAGGACGTCGTCGAGAGCGCCGACCGCCTGATCGAACTCGCGCTGCGCGGCGGCGGACCCGACAACGTCACGGTGGTCGTCGCCGACGTCGTCGACTACGACTACGGCCAGACCCAGCCGATCCTGGCCGGGGCGGTCTCCGGCGACGACGGCGAGGGCAGCGCTCCCCCGAACACCGCCGCCGGGCGCGCCTCGGCGATCAACCCGCGCAAGCCCGCCGCCAAGCGCGTGGTCTCCGAACCCGAGGAGCCGGTGCGCAAGCCCCGGTCGCGGCGCCGGATGTTCATCGCCGCGGTGCTCGTCGCGTTGGTGGTGCTGGCCGGGCTGGCCATCGGCCGCCAGATCGTACGCAACAACTACTACGTCACCGAGCACGACGGCACCGTGTCGATCATGCGCGGCGTGCAGGGTTCGCTGCTGGGCCTGTCGATGTCGGAGCCGTTCCTGCTGGGCTGCCTCAACGAGCGCAACGAGCTGTCCCAGATCAGCTACGGCGAACAGCAATTCGCCTGCCGCCTGATGCAACTCGGCGACCTGCGGCCCTCCGAGCGTGCGCAGGTTGCCGCCGGACTGCCGGGCGGCTCCCTGGACGAGGCGATCGCACAGCTGCGCAAGCTCGCCGAGACCTCGCTGCTGCCGGTCTGCGAACCGCCCAAGCCCGAGCCCGCCGCCACCCCCGCGCCGCGGCCGCAC
>JAEWRC010000025.1 GCA_023460175.1 Actinomycetes bacterium | reverse complement strand
GCTCCTGGCCGGGCGCGAGGTTGCAGTCCAGCCGCAGCCGCTGCGCGCCCTTGCCGGAGGACTCCTGGGCGATCACCACACACTGCGACTGCGGCAGGTCGTTGCCGATCGAGCCGCCGAAGATGGCCCGGTAGCCCTGGTTTTTCAGCACGGCCACGGCCTTGCCGTAGGGCTCGCCGGTGACGTCGGGCGGGGCCGCGGCGGCCTGGGTGGCACCCACCAGCGCCATCGAGACGGCGGCACTGGCGCCGACGGCGAACAGGGCAAGCTTCTTCACGCACGACCTCCAAACGGTTCTGCGGAGTGAAGATATCGCAGTTGGGACACCTGTGAAACTTATGAACTCATTGCCTGAACTCATCGTCGCCGGGCGGCGAAGTGTTTCAGTGCTCAGCGCGGAACCTCGCTGGTGGTCGGGTGGGTGGGCCCGGCCTCCCGCACGCCGATGAACTCCCCGGCGGCGAATGCGACCGCCACCAGTAGCAACACCGCCAGCACCAGGGGGACCAGCACGGTCGGGCGCAGCCACGACGGCCGCGAACCGGACGCGGCCCGATGCGAGCGCGGTGCGCTGACCGCAAGGGCGGGCGCGGTCGGTTCGGTACCCAACTGGTGGCCGAGGGCGCGCGCGAAATCCACGCACCGGTCGAACCGCTGCGCCGGATCCTTCGACAGCGCCTTGGACAGCGCGGGGTCGAGGTGGGCGAGGTCGGGCCGGCGGGCTGCCAACTTCGGCGGCGAGGCGGTCAGGTGCTGGCTGATGACCACCGCGGGGTTGGTGTGCTGGAACGGCGGGCCGCCGGTGAGCAGATGGAACGCGGTGGCGGCCAGCGCGTACTGGTCGGCGCGGCCGTCCAGCTTGGCGCCCATCAACTGTTCGGGGGCCGCATAGGAGACGGTGCCGACGGTCATGTTGGTGGCGGTCAGGCTGCTGGTGTCGTCGTCGCGGCGCGCGATCCCGAAGTCCGCCAACAGGATCCGCTGATCGGGTGTGCCCGGGTGGGCGATCAGGATGTTGGCCGGCTTCACGTCGCGGTGCAACAGATGACGGTCGTGCGCGTAGTCGAGGGCGTCGGCGACCGCGGAGATGATCCCGGCGACCTCGGCCGGCGGCAGCCCCTGCGGATTCCCGGCGACCATCGCGGCGGCGTCGGTGCCCTCGACGTAATCCATCGAGATCCACAACCTGCCGTCGTGGTCGCCGCGGTCGTGCACTCCGACGATGTGGGGATGCCACAGGCTCGCGACCACGTCGGCCTCCCGGTCGAACCGCTCCCGGTACTCACGGTCGTCGGCCGCGGCGGCGGTCAGCACCTTCAGCGCGTCGTGGCGGGCCAGGCGCGGATGGTGCGCGAGATAAACCTCACCCATCCCCCCGGCTCCCAGGGGGCGGATGATCGTGTAGCCCGCGAACTCGGCACCGCCGGATAACGGCATGACGGCAGCCTAGGCTATTTGCGCGTTGCGTGACGGAGGGTCTCGCACAGCGCCGCCGCCCGCGGATCGGCGAACACGTCCTCGAGCAGGATCGGGTGGCCGGTCGAGTCGCCAAGGGGTACACGCCAATTGGGGTACTCGTCGGTGGTCCCCGGCTGGTTCTGGGTGCGCGGATCGCCGACCGCGTCGGGCAGGGCCAGCGCCAGTAGCCGCGACGGGGTCCGGCCCAGGTAGCGGTACAGCGCGGTGATCACCGCCTCGGGGTCCGCCGCGGCGTCGGTGAGATCCGCGTCGAGCAGGCCCACCCGCCGCAACTCGGCGAGCCACGCCTGCTGTTGGCGGCGGTCCTCGGCGGTCTCCTCCTCGGCCGAGCGGGTCAACAAGCCCAGCTCAGCGCGGATCCGGACGTGCTCGCCGGCCAGATAGCCGGCCGTCGGCGGCAGGTCGTGGGTGGTCACCGAGGACATGCAGTATTCGCGCCAGCGCTCGGCCGCCAGCGGCCGGCCGTCGCCGTCGCGGTCGAGTTCGAACCACAGGATCGAGGTGCCCAGCAGGCCGCGGGAGCGCAGGAAGTCCCGCGCCCACGGTTCGACGGTGCCCAGGTCCTCGCCGACGACCACCGCATCGGCGCGCTGCGCCTCCAGGGCGAGGATGCCGATCATCGCCTCGTGGTCGTAGCGCACGTAGGTGCCCTCCGTCGGGGCGGCGCCCTGGGGGATCCACCACAGCCGGAACAGCCCGATGATGTGGTCGATGCGCACCCCGCCGGCGTGCCGCAGCACGTGCGCGATCAACTCGCGGAACGGCCCGTACTCCTGTTCCTCGAGCTGGTCGGGTCGCCACGGCGGCTGCGACCAGTCCTGACCCAGTTGGTTGAACTCGTCGGGCGGGGCACCCGCGGTGACCCCCAGCGCCAGCACGTCCTGCAGGGCCCAGGCGTCGGCGCCGTTGGGGTGCACCCCGACCGCCAGGTCGTGCATGATTCCGAGCACCATGCCGGCCTGCAAGGCCGAGGTCTGCGCCGCGGCCAGCTGCTCGTCGAGCTGCCACTGCAGCCAGCGGTGGAAATCGACGGTGGCGCCGTGCTTCTCGGCGAACTCGGCGACGGCGTCCGACCGTGGATCCTGTAGTCGATCGGGCCACCGATGCCAGTCGTCGCCGTGGCGTTCGGCCAGCGCACACCACGTCGCGAAGTCGTCGAGCGCCGGTCCGCGCCGGGCCCGGTAGGCGGCATAGGCCAGCTCGCGGCCGGCCGAGCGCGGCACCCGGTGCACCAGCCGCAGTGCCTTGCGTTTGGCGGCCCACACGGCGTCGCGGTCGATGACGTCGCGGCCGGCGGTGTGTCGGGACAGTTCCTCGCGCAGTCGGCGCACCCGGCCGCGCTTGGGTAGTTCGGCGTACTCGGGGATGGCCTCGACGCGCAGGTACAGCGGGTGGACGAAGCGCCGCGAGGTGGGCAGGTACGGGGAGGGTTCCATGGGCTGGGTCGGGGCGGCGGCGTGCAGCGGGTTCACCACGAGGTAGCCCGCGCCGTGCCGGGACGCCGACCACACCGCCAGATCGGTCAGGTCGGTCAGGTCGCCGTGGCCCCAGGACCGTTGCGAGCGCACGCTGTAGAGCTGCGTGGCCAGGCCCCAGGTCCGGGCATTGCGCATCCGGGCCGGCAGTCCGAGCCAGCCGGGGGTGACGATCAGCGCGGCGCTGGTCTCGAATTCGCCGCTGCGCAACCAGATCCGGTGATAGCCCAGCGGCAAGTCGGCGGGCAGGGCGAAGGTGGCCTCGCCGATCAGGCGTCCATCGAGATCGTAAGGCGCGGTGTGGTTCTCGAGTTGCCGCAGATCGGAGCGCACCGTGCCGTCCTCGAGCCGCAGCCAGACGTCCGCGGGCGCGCCGTGGCTGACGTGCACCCAGAACGAACCCGGCCGGCCGGCGACCCCGAGCACGGTGGCCGGCAGCGGCCTCGACCAGTGCACCCGATCGACCGCGGCCACCGCGCGCGCACGTTCGGCCGGCGTGCCCGCGGCAACGCCGAGCGCGTCGAGCACCGCCACCAACGTCGACTCGGGGACCTCGACGCGCCGCCCGGTCCAGTCGTCGTAACCGGTGGCCACCCCGTGGCGTTCGGCGAGTTCGGCCAGGACGGCGTCGGTGGGGGTCATGAGTCCATCTTGCGTGCAGTGGCGGTCGATGTCGCGGCGGGACGGCGGTGAAACGCGGCGCCGGGAATCATGGTGCACCATCGACGGGTGAGTGCCGATCGTCTCCGCCGGGCCAGGTTCGCCGTCGCGGTGCTGTTCCTGACCAACGGGGCGGTCTTCGCCAACCTGGTGCCCCGCTACCCGGAGATCAAGGCCGACCTGCACCTGACCAACACGCTGCTGGGGCTGTCGGTGGCGGCGTTCTCGACCGGGGCTCTGCTCGCCGGGTGGGCGGCGGCGCGCATCATCCGCCGCTTCGGCGCGGCCCCGGCCGCCGTCGCCAGCAGCCTGCTGCTGGCGGCCCTGACC
>JAEWRC010000024.1 GCA_023460175.1 Actinomycetes bacterium | reverse complement strand
CGGTCCCCGCCGAGGCGGCGTGGTCGGCCGCGCCCGCGCCCGCTCGCCCGCCCATCACCAGGCCCTCGAGCAGGCTGTTCGACGCCAGCCGGTTGGCACCGTGCATGCCGGTGCGGGCGACCTCACCGGCGGCGAACAGGCCCGGCACGTCGGTGCGTCCGGCCACGTCGGTGACGACGCCGCCGCAGCTGTAGTGCGCGCCCGGCACCACCGGGATCGGTTGGCGGGTCGGGTCGATGCCTGCCGCCCGGCACGAGGCCGTGACCGTCGGGAAGCGCGCCTCGAAGCCCGCGATGGACCGCGGGTCGAGGTACACGCAGGCGGATCCGGTCGTGCGCAGGTGCGCGTCGATCGCGGCGGCCACCACGTCGCGCGGCGCCAGATCGCCCATCGGGTGCAGGCCGTCCATCACCGAATTGCCCTGTGCATCAACCAGAATCGCACCCTCACCGCGCAGCGCCTCGGTGATCAGCGGGCGTCGGGTGTCTGATCGGCCGTGCCCGGGCGCAGTGAAGAGCATGGTCGGATGGAACTGGATGAACTCGAGGTCGCTGACGGCCGCCCCGGCGCGCAGCGCCAACGCGATGCCGTCCCCGGTGGAGCCGGCCGGGTTGGTGGTCGCAACGTAGAGCTGACCGAGTCCGCCGGCGGCCAGGACCACCGCGCCGGTGTGCAGGACGCCCATCCCGTGCGGGCTGAGCACCTGTACCCCGGCCATCGCGCCGTCGTCGAGCAAGAGTTCGGCGGCGACATGCTCGTAGCGGATGTCGAGCCGCTCGGCCGCCGCGTCGAGCGCCCGTTGCACCTCCGCGCCCGTGGCGTCGCCGCCGGCATGGATGATCCGGCGGCGCGAATGGCCACCCTCGCGGGTCAGCGACCACTGGCCGGCCTGCGTCTCGTCGAAACGCGCTCCGTCACCGACCAGTTGGGCCACGGCCCGACGGCCGTCGGCGACGATCGACTCGACCGCGTGCGGATCGCACAAGCCGCCGCCGGCGGCCACGGTGTCGGCCACGTGCGTGGCCACCGCGTCGGCGTCGTCCCCCAGTGCCACCGCGATGCCGCCCTGGGCGTGAAACGTTGCCGTGGCCCCGGTCCCGGGGGTGCCCTTGCTCAGGACCACCACCGACCGGCCCGCGCGGTGCGCGGCGAGCGCGGCGGTCAACCCGGCCACGCCCGTGCCGATCACCACGACGTCGGCGCGCTGTTGCCAGACTCCGGCGAGCGGACCCGAGCCGCCGCAGGCCGGTCCGGTCATTCGCCGCCGCCGGGCTGTCCGATCTCGATCATCCGCTGCACGCTGGCGCGGGCCAGCTGCGCGGTCTCGGGATCGACGTGCACCTCGTCGGCGCCCTCGGTCAGGCACCGCAGCATTGCGGCCGGCGTGATCATCTTCATGTACTTGCAGGAGGCCCGATCGTTGACCGCCTGGAAGTCGATTTCCGGTGCGGCGCGGCGCAACTGGTGCAGCATGCCGACCTCGGTGGCCACCAGCACCTGGCGGGCGTTCGATTCGCGGGCGGCGTCGAGCATGCCCCCGGTGGACAGGATCTTGACCCGGTCCTCGGGGAAGGCGCCCTCGCCGGCGAGATACAGCGCCGAGGTGGCGCAGCCGCACTCGGGGTGCACGAACAGTTCCGCATCCGGGTGGGTGCGCGCCTGGTCGGCCAGTTCGTCACCGTTGATGCCGGCGTGGACGTGGCACTCGCCGGCCCACACGTGCAGGTTCTCCCGGCCCGTCATGCGGCGCACGTGGGCACCGAGGAACTGGTCGGGGCAGAACAGCACCTCGCGGTCGGGGTCGATGGACTCGACCACCTCCACGGCGTTCGACGAGGTGCAGCAGATGTCGGTGAGCGCCTTCACCGCGGCGGTGGTGTTGACGTAGGACACCACGACGGCCTCGGGATGTTCGTCCTTCCAGGCCCGCAGGTCGTCGGCGGTGATGGAGTCGGCCAGCGAGCAGCCGGCGCGCTGGTCGGGAATGAGCACCGTCTTGTCCGGCGAGAGGATCTTGGCGGTCTCGGCCATGAAGTGCACCCCGGCGAACACGATGGTGTCCTCGGGGGCCTCGGCGGCAATGCGGGACAGCGCCAACGAGTCGCCCACATGGTCGGCGACGTCCTGAATTTCCGGCAGCTGATAGTTGTGCGCCAGCAGCGTCGCGCCGCGCAGCTTCGCCAGGCGGCGGATCTGTGCGGCCCACTGCTCGTCGCCCGCCACACCGGTGTAGCCCCCGGGGCCGTCGACGATCCGGTCCACCATTGCACTGTCCATGTCGCGGTCGATCACGGTCATGACCGCTCCTTTCGGCGTCGGAGGTTTTCGACTTACAATCGAAAACATGGGAAATTCTAGCACCGCGCACGAAGTGCTGGCCGTCGTGTTTCAGGTTCGCCGGCTCGACAGCCGAAATCCGCAGCTCAGCGTCCTGCTGTGGGAACGGGCGCTCGATCCCCAGCGCGGCGCGTGGTCCCTGCCCGGCGGTCGGCTGCGCCACGAGGAGGACATGGACAGTTCAGTTCGGCGTCAGCTCGCCGAGAAGGTGGACCTCCGTGAGATTGCCCACCTCGAGCAGTTGGCGGTGTTCTCCGATCCGCGTCGGGTGCCCGTCGACCGCACCATCGCCTCGACGTTCCTGGGTCTGGTGCCCTCCCCCGCCACGCCCGAGTTGCCGTCGGACACCCGCTGGCATCCGGTGGACGCCCTGCCGCCGATGGCCTTCGACCACGGGCCGATGGTTACCCACGCGCACGCCCGGCTGATCGCCAAACTGTCCTACACCAACATCGGGTTCGCCCTGGCGCCAAAGGAATTCGCGCTGTCGACGCTGCGCGACATCTACGGTGCCGCGCTGGGCTATCAGGTCGACGCCACCAACCTGCAGCGCGTGCTGGCCCGCCGCAAGGTAATCACGCGGACCGGGACCACCGCCCAATCCGGGCGCAGCGGGGGCCGCCCGGCGGCCCTCTATCAGTTCGCCGATTCGCAGTTGCGGGTCACCGACGAGTTCGCCGCGCTGCGCCCGCCGACCTGACAGGTGTTGATTTTTAAGGGATTCGTAAGAGACAATCGCGGGTCCGCGTTTTTGCGGGCGCGAAGGGAGTCCCATGGAGCTTGGCACCGCCGCCGCGGCGCGTGACGCCGAATGGACGCGTGACGCCGAATGGATCGGAGCGCCGCCGCACGAGGAATGGGTGTCCGGAACCCGTCCGCTGCGGCCGTCCCTGGACCCGTTCTACGTCCCGCCGGCCGGCTTCGAGCACGCCCAGCCCGGCACCGTGCTGCGCAGCCGTGACGTCCAGCTGGCATTCCTGGGCTTGATCCCGCAGCGGATCGTCGCGACGCAGCTGCTCTACCGCACCTGCGACCGCGACGGCGCGCCAGAGGCCGCCGTGACCACGGTGCTCGTCCCCGCCCAGCGCGCCCGGCACAAGCCGATGCCGTTGCTGTCCTACCAGTGCGCCATCGACGCGGTCACCGACCGCTGTTTCCCCTCCTACGCGCTGCGCCGCGGCGCCCACGCACTCGGCTCGCTGGCGCAGTTCGAGTTCCTGCTGATGGCCGCGGCCCTGGCCGAGGGCTGGGCGGTGTCGGTGCCCGACCACGAGGGGGTGCGCGGCATGTGGGGCGCCCCCAACGAGCCCGGCTACCACATCCTCGACGGCGTGCGGGCGGCCCAGTCGGCGCCGACGCTGGATCTGTCCCCCGACGCGCCGGTGGGCCTGTGGGGCTATTCGGGCGGCGGCCTGGCCACCGCCTGGGCGGCCGAGGTGTGCGCCGACTACGCACCCGAACTCGACATCGTCGGGGCGGTGCTGGGCTCACCCGTCGGCGATCTGGGCAGCACCTTCCGTCGGCTCAACGGCACGATCTACTCGGGCCTGCCGGCCACGGTGGTGGCCGCGCTGACCCACATCTACCCCGATCTGCACCGCCTCATCGATCAGCACGCCACCCCCGAGGGCAAGGCGATGCTGCAGCGCGTCGAGAAGCTGACCACCATGCACGCCGTGTTGAGCCTGGTGCGCATGGACATGAACAAGCTGGTCGACTGCCCGCTGGAGCAGATCCTCGACACCCCCGAGGTGCAGCACGTGTTCGCCGACATCAAGCTCGGCGGCACCGCGCCCACCCCGCCGGTGCTGGTGGTGCAGGCCGTGCATGACCGCATCGTCTCGGTCGACGACATCGACGAGCTCGCCGATACCTACAGCACCGGCGGATCGCACGTCACCTACCACCGCGACATGTTCAGTGAGCATCTGCTGCTGCATCCGATGTCGGCGCCCATGACGTTGCGCTGGCTCATCGACCGCTTCGAGGGCCGCCCGCTGTCCGAGAACGTCGTGCGCACCAAGTGGCCGACGCTGCTCAATCCGATGACCTATCAGGGGATGTGGCGACTCGGCACGGTCGCCGCCCGGGTGGTCGCGGGACGGGTGCTCAACCGCCGTCCGTTGTGACCGGCGCCGCGCCCGCCGGCACGCCCAGCACCACGCCATCGACCGGCGGATAGCCGCCGAGGTCGTCGCGCGGGGCCGCCACCGCGCACACCGCGTACACCAGCGCCGCGGTCGCCACCGGCACCAGCAGGGTCACCGCGATCTGCAGGGGCGTCTGCCCGAAGAACACCGCGGGCGCCTCGGTCACGTAATGCACGCGCTGCTCGGGCGTCACCGGCGCCCCCTCGATGTCGATCGCGTCGTACCGAACCCCCACCAGCGCCGAACCGACGAGCGTGGCCGCCGCGGCCGCACCGCCGACGCCCAGGCACAGCGCGATCAGCAGCACCGGGCCGCGGTGGGCGCGCCACTGCCACGCCGCGGCGGAACCGACGACCGCGAGCACGCAGAGCAGGCCCAGCATCAGGAACGCCGCGACGAAGAAGTGATCGGCCTCGGCACCCAGGTACGCGTGCACCCGGAGGCCGCTCTTGGTCAACGCGATGACACCGCGCGCCGGCGGGGCCAGCCAGGCCCACAGCGCCCCGATCAGCGCACCGGCCGCGCCCAGTCCGAGCACCATGATGAGCGCCGCGCGGGCCCGCGAGGTCGCGGGGGCGACGGCGGCGGCGATCACCGCTGGGTCTCCAGATCGTGGGAGTCGACGATGCCGTGCCGCGAGCACTTGGCCCACCAGCCGTCGGGGCGCACCTGCACGATCATCCGGCGACCGCAGGCCGCGCAGAACCGCGGTGGTTCCAGGCCCAGTTGCGCGGCAGTCGGAATCACCTGCGCCGCAACGTCATCGGTTCCAACGCCGGTGTAGACGTTGAACGCTCCCGCGCCGACGGGGGTGGGCAGCGCCGGGATTTCTGCGTCCATCACCGAATTCTTACAGACTGGCGTTGAGCGCCTTGATCGGCATCTGCAGATCGTCGAGCAACTCCAGGTCCGATTCGGCGGGCCGGCCCAGCGTGGTCAGGTAGTTGCCGACGATGACGGCGTTGATGCCGCCCAGGATGCCCTGCTTGGCGCCCAGGTCGCCGAGAGTGATCTCGCGACCACCGGCGAACCGGAGCATGGTCCGCGGCAGCGCCAGGCGGAAGGCCGCCACGGCGCGGAGCGCGTCGGCGGCCGGGAGCACCTCGAGGTCGCCGAAGGGGGTGCCGGGGCGCGGGTTCAGGAAGTTCAGCGGCACCTCGTGCGGGTCCAGCTCGGCCAGGTTGGCGGCGAACTCGGCGCGCTGTTCCAGCGTCTCGCCCATGCCGAGGATGCCGCCGCAGCAGACCTCCATGCCGGCCTCGCGCACCATCTCGAGCGTGCCCCAGCGCTCCTCCCAGCTGTGCGTGGTCACCACGTTGGGGAAGAACGACTTCGCGGTCTCCAGATTGTGGTTGTACCGGTGCACGCCCATCTCGGCGAGCCGGTCCACCTGCTCCTGCGACAGCATGCCCAGCGAGCACGCGATCTGGATGTCGACCTCGTTGCGGATCGCCTCGATGCCGGCGGCCACCTGGGCCAGCAGGCGCTCGTCGGGCCCGCGCACCGCGGCCACGATGCAGAATTCGGTGGCCCCGGACTTCGCGGTCTGCTTGGCGGCCTCCACCAGGCTCGGGATGTCGAGCCACGCGCTGCGCACCGGAGAGGCGAACAGGCCGGACTGCGAGCAGAAGTGGCAGTCCTCGGGGCAGCCACCGGTCTTGAGGCTGATGATGCCCTCGACCTCGACCTCGGGGCCGCACCAGCGCATCCGCACGTCGTGGGCCAGCGCCAGCAGGTCCTCGAGCTGGTCGTCGGGCAGCTGCAGGACCTGCAGCACCTGCTCCTGCGTCAAGCCCTCGCCACGTTCGAGCACCTGGTCACGGGCCACGCCCAGAACATCCACCGCCGCCTGTGTCACCAGCATTCCCTTCGCGATCATCTCTCTTGAACGGTGTTCAGGTTAGGGTAACGGCGTGCAACTCCACAAACCCGACGTGGTGGAAGCGGCGGCGACCATCCTCGACAACTACGGGATCGCGGATTTGAGCATGCGCCGGCTGGCGCGCGAGCTCAACGTCAGCCCGGGCGCGCTGTACTGGCACTTCGCCAACAAGCAGGAACTGCTCGGTGCGGTCGCCGACCACATCCTGCGACCGGCCGCGGTCGATGTGGCCGGGCTGCACTGGCGCCACGCGATCCAGGACATCTGCGCGGCGCTGCGCGACGCCCTGTTGTCGCACACCGACGGGGCCGAGTTGGTGTCGGCCAGCTTCGCCGCCGGGCAGTCGGAAACCGTGACCGACATCGTCGCCCAACTCGCCGTGGCCGCCGCCGATGCCGGCGCCCGGGACGAGGACGCCGACTCGACCGCGCGCACCGTGATCTATTACGTCCTGGGGTTCACCGTCGACGAGCAGTCCCGGCGCCAGTGGGATGCCGCGGGTGCGCTGAGCGACGAGCAGTCGGTCCTGATGAGCGACACCGACCGACAGTTCGCGTTCGGCCTGCGCCTGCTGATCGACGGCCTGGCGGCCCACGAAGGGGCCACCCCGCAGTAGCGGTTCAGCCGATCCGATGCTCGGTGCGGCTCTCCCCCTGCCAGCGGCGCAGCCCGACCACCTCGCCGACGATCTCCGCGGGGCCGCCGGCGATGCGCAGCGCGGTCGGCACCGTCTCGGGTGTCAGGCGACGGGCCAGGGTCACGTGCGGGGTCCATTGTCCGGGCGCGGTGTGCGCCAGCGCCGTCGGCGCCAGCAGCGGCAGGGCCAACCGGTGTACCTCGCGGTGCAGCGCCAGCAGCTCGGCGCTCGGTACCACCAACCGCGCGAGCACGCCGGCGCTGCGACCGAAGATCAGCGTCGCGCCCAGCCGGCACACCAGCGGGACGCGGTCGAGCACCCCGGCGAGCGCCGCGTCCACCGATTCGTCGATCCGCTGCGCGACGGTCAGCGTGCAGTGCGGCCGGGCCGCCGGCGCGGGACTAGGTATCCCGGCCTCGCGCAGGTCAGTCCAGATCCGCCGGACCGTGGCCTCGGTGTCCTCGTCGAAGACCAGCTCGATCGAGTGGACCATCTCACAGGCTCTCGATCCACTGCCGATCGAACGCGTCGGCGCACAGCGCCGCGAAGTCGACGTGGTCCTCGGCCGCGCCTTGGGGCAGCACCGCGCGCACCGGCGCCAGCGCACCCAGGGCCTCCTGGTTGTCGAGTTCGGCCACACCCGGCCGCGACGGCCAGGCGCCGATCACCAGTCCCGCACACGGAATGCCCTGTCCGGCAAGCGACTCCAGCGTCAAAGCGGTGTGGTTGAGCGTGCCGAGACCGGCGCCGACCACCACCAGCACCGGTGCCGCCAGATCCGCGGCCACATCGCGCAGCGTGACGCCGTCGGCACCGAGGGCCACCAGCAGTCCGCCGGCGCCCTCGACCAGCGTGAGCCGGTCGGGTGCGTCGGCCGCGCGTACCGCGGCCACCAGTTCGGCCCGGGTGGGCAGCGGCCGCTCGGCCCGCCGGGCGGCCGCCACGGGTGCCAGCGGTTCGGGATAGCGCCAGCCGCCGTGCAATCGGGTCGCGCCGGAGAGCCGGGCCACCTCGCCGAGGTCGTCGTCACCGTCGACGGTGCCGGTCTGCACCGGCTTGCACACCGCGACGTCGCGCCCGGCCAACCGCGCCGCGCAGGCCAGGGCGGCGGTCGTCACCGTCTTCCCGACCCCGGTGTCGGTGCCGGTCACCACCAGCACGGTCATCCGCGGGCGGCGGCAAGCACTTCGGTGAGCACCCGGCGCGCCGAGGCCATCTCGTCGTCGCTCAGCGAGGCGCGGGCGGTCAGGCGCAGCCGCGAAGTGCCGGCGGGCACCGTCGGCGGCCGGAAGCACCCCACCCGAATCCCGCGGTCCAGGCAGGCCCCGGCCGCGTTCACCGCCACCTCGGGATCACCCAAGATGACGGAGACCACCGCCGAGTCGGGTTGCTCGGGGATGCCGCAGATGTGGGCCAGTTCGGTGGCGTGGGTCAACACGGCGTGGGCGCGCTGCGGTTCGGCGATCAACACCCGCAACGCGGCCAGCGCGGCGCCGACCGCGGCGGGGGCCAGTCCGGTGTCGAAGATGAAGGTCCGGGCGGTGTCGATCAGGTGCGCGCGCACGGCGGCCGGACCCAGCACGGCCCCACCCTGGCTGCCCAGCGCCTTGGACAGCGTCGTGGTCACGACGATGTCCGGGGCGCCGGCCAGCCCGAGTTCCTGGACCAGACCCTGTCCCCCGCTGCCGCGCACCCCGAGGCCGTGGGCCTCGTCGACGATCAGCAGGGCGCCGTGGCGGCGGCACACCTCGCGCAGTTTCCGCAGCGGGGCCAGCGCCCCGTCGGTGGAGAACACTGAGTCGGTGACGACGACGGCGCGTTCCTCGGTGCGCTCGGCCAGCGCGGCCTCGACGGCGGCCACGTCGCGGTGCGGGGTCACCACCACGCGGGACCGGGACAGCCGGCACGCGTCGACCAGCGAGGCGTGGGTCATGGCATCGGACACCAGCAGTGCGTCGGGGCCGGTCAGTGCGACCACCGCCCCGATGTTGGCCGTGTAGCCCGACGAGAACACCAGGGCCGATTCGGCGCCGACGAACGCCGCCAACGCGGTCTCGAACTCCTCGTGCAGTTCGGTGTTGCCCGTGACCAGCCGGGATCCGCCGGCCCCGGCGCCCCAGGTGCGCAGCGCGGCGATACCGCCGTCGAGCACCGCGGGGTGTTGCGACAGACCCAGGTAGTCGTTGGAGGCCAGGTCGAGTTCGGTGCCGACCGGCGGGCGCGTGCGCAGCGTGCGGCGCAGCCCGGCGGCCCGACGGTCGCGCTCGACGTCGGCCAGCCAGGCCAGTGGGGAAAGGCCGGTGTGCGTCACCCGATGCTCCTCAGTGCCGAATTGAACACCGTTCAGGCTAATGCACGCGCGACGCCGATCATCGCGGCGGTGATCGCAGCGATCTCCTCGGCGGTACAGATGAACGGCGGCATCACGTAGATGAGGTTGCGGAACGGGCGCAGCCACACGCCGTGGTCCAGGGCGGCGACGGTGGCCACGGCCAGATCGACCGGGCGCTCCATCTCGATCACACCGATGGCGCCCAACACCCGCACGTCGGCAACACCGGGCAGGTCCCGCGCCGGCGCGAGCCCCGTGCGCAGCCCGTCCTCGATCTGGGTCACCTGCGCGCGCCAGTCCTGGCCCAGCAGCAACTCGACGCTGGCCACCGACACCGCGCACGCCAGCGCGTTGGCCATGAACGTCGGGCCGTGCATCAGCGCGCCGGCCTCGGAATTGCTGATGACAGAGGCGATCTCGGCGGTGCACAGGGTGGCTGCCAAGGTCAGGTAGCCGCCGGTCAGGGCCTTGCCGACGCACATGATGTCGGGGCTGACGCCGGCGTGGTCGGCGGCGAACAGCTCGCCGGTGCGGCCGAAACCGGTGGCGATCTCGTCGAAGATCAGCAGCACGTCGTGGCGGTCGCAGAGGGCGCGCAGCTCGCTCAGGTAGCGCGGGTCGTGGAAGCGCATGCCGCCGGCCCCCTGCACGACGGGTTCGACGATCACCGCGGCCAGTTCGTCGGCGTGGCGGGCCAGTTGGTCCTCGAAGGCGCGGCAGTACCCCGGGTCGAACTCGCGCGGCGGGGCCGCGGCGAAGACCTGTTCGGCCAGCAGCGAGTTACCGCCGACTCCGGCGCCCGACCACAGTTCGTGCATGCCGCCGTCGGGATCGCACACGCTCATCGGCGTGAAGGTGTCGCCGTGGTAGCCGCCGCGCCACGTCATCAACCGGTGCTTACCGGCGCGACCGCGGGACACCTGGTATTGCAGGGCCATCTTCACCGCGACCTCGACCGACACCGAACCGGAGTCGCTGAAGAACACGGTGTCCAACCCGGCGGGGGTGATCTCCACGAGCAACTGCGCCAGCCGCGCCGCGGGTTCGTGGGTGAGCCCACCGAACATCACGTGGTTGAGCATGCCCAGTTGCTTGTTGATCGCCGCGTCGAGCACGGGATGGCCGTGGCCGTGCACCGCGGTCCACCAGGAGGCCATCGCGTCGAGGACCTCGACCTGCCGGCCGTCGCGGGACAGCGTCAGCCACGCGCCGCGCGCGGCCAGTGCCACGACCGGCGGCAACGTGCCCGGCGCGCCGATGGTGCTGTACGGATGCCAGACATGGGCGGCATCGACCGCACTGATCTCCTCGGGGGTCAACGCACACACGGACACCGAGCCTAATCCGCCGCGGAAATGAGTTACGAAGCTCGGTTAGGTAGATTGTCGGGCGACGATGATCGCCTTGCTCCCCAACCGGCCGGCTTCTGCAACCGTTCCGGAGCCTGCGTCCCCGCCCGCGAAGGGGGCCAGGAAGGCGGGTTTCTACCGACATGATCTCGATGGCCTGCGCGGCGTGGCCATCGCGCTGGTTGCTGTCTTCCATGTGTGGTTCGGCCGGGTTTCCGGTGGTGTCGACGTGTTCCTGGTGCTGTCCGGGTTCTTCTTCGGCGGCCGGCTGCTGCGCAACTCGCTGACCGCCCAGACCCTGCCGTCGCCCCGCGCGGAGGTCACCCGGCTGGTCCGACGACTGCTGCCCGCGCTGGTTGTGGTGCTGGCCGCCTCCGCGGTGCTGACCATCCTCATCCAGCCGGAGACGCGCTGGGAGGCCTTCGCCGACCAGAGCCTGGCCAGCCTCGGCTACTACCAGAACTGGGAGCTCTCGAACACCGCCGGCGACTATCTGCGCGCAGGTGAGGCGGTCAGCCCGCTGCAGCACATCTGGTCGATGTCGGTGCAGGGTCAGTTCTACATCGCATTCCTGGTGATCGTCCTGCTGTGCACCGCGCTGCTGCGTAAGCCGCTGGGCCGCAATCTGCGGATCTTCTTCCTGGTGCTGATCAGCGCGCTGACCATCGCCTCGTTCGTCTACGCGATCTTCGCGCACAACGCCGATCCGTCGGCCGCCTACTACAACAGCTTCGCGCGCGGCTGGGAACTACTGGCCGGGGCGCTGGCCGGCGCGGCGGTGGGCTCGCTGCGGTTGCCGATGTGGATCCGCAGCCTGATGGCTGTCGTCGGCCTGGCCGCGATCCTGTCCTGCGGCATGCTGATCGACGGCGGCCAGGAGTTCCCGGGCCCGTGGGCGCTGGTCCCCGTCGGCGCCACCATCCTGATGATCCTGGCGGCGGCCAACCGGCAGGCCGACCCGCACTGCCGCGGCAAGATGCCGCTGCCCAACCGGGTGCTGGCCTGGGGTCCGTTTGTGACCCTCGGATCCCTCGCCTACTCCCTGTACCTCTGGCATTGGCCGCTGCTGATCTTCTGGCTGGCCTACAGCGGGCGCACGCACGCGACGCTGGTCGACGGCGCGGTGATCCTGGCGGTCTCCGGCGTGCTGGCCTACCTGACCATGCGCTACATCGAGGAACCGCTGCGCTACCGGGGCGCCGCCCCGGCGGCGGTCCCGGCGATCAAGGTGCCGCTGCGGCAGCGGTTGCGCCGGCCCACGATCGTGCTCGGTTCGACGGTCGCGCTGCTCGGGGTCGCCCTGACCGCGACCTCGTTCACCTGGCGCGAGCACGTGATGCTGCAACGCGCCGACGGCAAGGAACTCGCGGGCCTGAGCACCCGGGACTACCCGGGCGCCAAGGCGCTGCTGAACGACGCGCGGGTGCCGCGGGTACCGATGCGCCCGACCGTCCTCGAGGCCGCCAAGGACCTGCCGATCTCGACCACCGACGGCTGCATCAGCAACTTCAAGAACGCCGACGTCATCAAGTGCAGCTACGGCGACACCGACGCCACCCGCACCATCGCCATCGCGGGCGGCTCGCACGCCGAGCACTGGCTGACGGCGCTGGATCTGCTCGGCCGGATGCACGACTTCAAGGTGGTCACCTACCTGAAGATGGCCTGCCCGCTGTCCACCGAGAAGAACCCGCTGATCATGGGCAGCAACTCGCGCTACCCGCAGTGCCACGACTGGGTCCGCAAGGCCATGGCCGAGATCATCGAGGACGAACCGGACTACGTGTTCACCACCTCCACCCGGCCGTGGAACATCAAGCCGGGTGACGTGATGCCCGGGACCTACATCGGCATCTGGGAGGAGTTCGCCGAGCACGGCATCGAGGTGCTGGCCATGCGCGACACCCCCTGGATGGTCAAGAACACCAAGCCGTTCTTCCCCAGTGATTGCCTGGCCGACGGCGGTGACTCGGTCTCGTGCGGCGTCAAGCGGTCGGTGGTGCTGGCCCCGGAGAACCCCACCCTCGAATTCCTGGACCGCTTCCCCAACCTCAAGCCGTTGGACATGAGCGAGGCGGTGTGCCGGGCCGACTTCTGCCGGGCGGTCGAGGGCAACGTCCTGATGTACCACGATTCGCACCACTTCACCGCGACGTACATGCGCACCATGGCACCCGAGTTGGGCCGCCAGATCGCCGCCGCGACCGGTTGGTGGTGACCATCACGGCACCGGAGGCCGGGCGCCACGTGTGGCCGGGCAGCGCCTACCCGCTGGGTGCCACCTACGACGGCGCGGGCACCAACTTCGCGTTGTTCTCCGAGATCGCCGACCGGGTCGAGCTGTGCCTGATCGGCAAGGACGGCGGCGAGACGCGCATCGAACTCGATGAGGTGGACGGCCACGTGTGGCACGCGTACCTGCCCGCGGTCGCGCCCGGGCAGCGCTACGGCTACCGGGTGCACGGCCCCTGGGAGCCGGCGGCCGGCCACCGGTGCGACGCCTCCAAGCTGCTGCTGGACCCGTACGGCAAGTCCTTCCACGGTGATTTCCATTTCTCCCAGGCCCTGTTCTCCTACGACCGCAACGCCGAGGATCCGGCGTCCGGCGGCACCCCGCCGCGGGTGGATTCGTTGGGCCACACCATGACCAGCGTGGTGATCAACCCGTTCTTCAACTGGGCCAACGACCGTCCGCCGCGCACGCCGTACCACCACACGATCATCTACGAGGCGCACGTCAAGGGGATGACGCAGAACCATCCCGGCATTCCCGAGGAGCTGCGCGGAACCTACGCGGGCCTAGGCCATCCGGTGATCATCGAGCACCTGAAGTCGCTCGACGTCACGGCCATCGAGCTCATGCCGGTGCATCAGTTCCTGCACGACCAGCGCCTACTGGACCTCGGGCTGCGAAACTACTGGGGCTACAACACCTTCGGCTTCTTCGCCCCGCACTACCAGTACGCCGCCACTCACAAGGCCGGCGGGGCCGTCGCGGAGTTCAAGGCCATGGTCCGGGCCTTCCACGAGGCCGGCATCGAGGTCATCCTCGACGTCGTCTACAACCACACCGCCGAGGGTGACCACCTGGGCCCGACGCTGAACTTCCGCGGCATCGACAACGCCGCCTACTACCGGCTGCTCGACGGGGATCTGCGCCACTACAAGGACTTCACCGGCACCGGCAACAGCCTCAACGCGCGGCACCCGCACACCCTGCAGCTGATCATGGACTCGCTGCGGTACTGGGTGCTCGAGATGCACGTCGACGGGTTCCGCTTCGACCTGGCCTCGACCCTGGCGCGCGAGTTCTACGACGTGGACCGGTTGTCGGCGTTCTTCGATCTGGTGCAACAGGATCCGGTGATCAGCCAGGTGAAGCTCATCGCCGAGCCGTGGGATGTCGGCGAGGGCGGCTACCAGGTGGGCAACTTCCCCGGGCTGTGGACCGAATGGAACGGAAAGTACCGCGACACGGTGCGCGACTACTGGCGCGGTCAGCCGGCCACCCTCGGCGAATTCGCCTCCCGGCTCACGGGTTCCTCGGACCTGTACGAGCACACCGGCCGTCGACCCGGCGCCAGCATCAACTTCGTCACCGCCCACGACGGCTTCACCCTGGCAGATCTGGTGTCCTACAACGAGAAACACAATGAGGCCAACGGCGAGGGCAACGCCGACGGAGAGAACCACAACCGGTCCTGGAACTGCGGCGTGGAGGGTCCCACCGACGACCCGGAGATCCTGGCGTTGCGGGCCAAGCAGATGCGCAACATCATCGCCACCCTGATGGTCAGCCAGGGCACCCCGATGATCAGCCACGGCGACGAGTTGGGGCGCAGCCAATTCGGCAACAACAACGTCTACTGCCAGGACTCCGAACTGTCCTGGATGGACTGGTCGCTGTGCGAAACCAACGCCGACCTGTTGGCGTTCTTCCGCCGGGCCACCGATCTGCGCCGGGCGCACCCGGTGTTCCGGCGTCGGAGGTTCTTCGCCGGCACCCCGATCCGCAGCGGCGACCAGTACCGCGACATCGCCTGGCTGACCCCGTCGGGTCAGGAGATGACGCCCGAGGACTGGGACGCACCGTTCGGGGCGTCGCTGGCGGTCTTCCTCAACGGGGAGGCCATTCCCGAGCCGGACCGACGCGGCGAGCGCGTGATCGACGACTCGTTCCTGCTGTGTTTCAACGCCAGCGCCGAGGGTATGGACTTCGTCACCCCTGACGGTCGCTACGCACAGGAATGGAGTTCGGCCTTGGACACCGCCACCCCGACCGGAGCCAGCGACACCGTGGTGCGCGCGGGCCAGACGGTCACCCTGGAACCGAGATCGGTGCTCGTCCTTCGAAAGACGTCATGACCGCGGACCGGCCGGTGCTGTCCACCTACCGCCTGCAACTGCGCGGCGACGGGTTCACCCTCACCGACGCGCTGGATCTCCTCGACTACCTCGACGACCTCGGCGTCAGCCACGTCTACCTGTCGCCCCTCCTCACCGCGGTCCGAGGTTCCACCCACGGCTACGACGTCACCGACCCGACTGCGGTGTCCGCCGAACTCGGCGGGCCCGAGGCGCTGGCCGCGTTGTCGCGGGCGGCCCGGGCCCGCGGCATGGGTCTGGTGGCCGACATCGTGCCCAACCACGTCGGGGTCGACCAGCCTGAGCTGAACCCCTGGTGGTGGGACGTGCTGCGGCGCGGCCGGGACTCGCAGTTCGCCGACTTCTTCGATATCGATTGGGATCTGGACCCCGACGGGCGCATCGTCCTGCCCGTGCTCGGCGCCGACGAGGACGTCGCGGCACTGACCGTCGACGGCGACGCCCTCACGTTGGGCGACCTGCGCTTCCCGATCGCCCCCGGCACCGCCGGCGGCAGCGGCACCGAGGTGCACGACCGCCAGCACTACCGGCTGGTCGGATGGCGCCGCAACGTGTGCGGCTACCGCCGGTTCTTCTCGATCACCTCGCTGGCGGGTCTGCGCCAGGAGGACCCGAAGGTCTTCGACGCCAGCCACATCGAGGTCAAGCGCTGGTTCGACGAGGGCCTGGTCGACGGGGTGCGGATCGATCACCCCGACGGGTTGTCCGATCCGGCGGGATATCTGCGCCGCCTGCGCGAGCTGACCGGGCCGCGCGCCTACATCGTCATCGAGAAGATCCTGGCGGTCGACGAGGCGCTGGAGCCGACCCTGCCGGTCGACGGCACCACCGGCTACGACGTGCTGCGCGAGGTCGGGGGCCTGTTCATCGATCCGGCCGGCGCCGATTCGTTGACCGCGCTGAGCGCCTCGGCGGGCTTCGACGCCGCCGACACGGCGCGGCTCGAGGCCGAACTCAAGGTCGCCGTGGCCACCGAGACGCTGGCCTCCGAACTGTCCCGGCTGCGCCGCGCCGTGGTCACCGCGGCCGGCCACGACCATCCGCGGCTGCCGGAGGCCATCGCGGCGCTGCTGACCCACCTCGACGTCTACCGCTGCGACTACCCCGGGCTGGCCGCCATGCTCTCGACTGCCATCGCCGAGACGGTGGCGGCGCAACCGGACCTCGCGGCCCCGCTGCAGGTGCTGGTCGCCGGTCTGGGCGCCGAGGAGCCCGCGACCCGGCTGCAGCAGCTGTGCGGCGCGGTGACGGCCAAGGCCGTCGAGGACTGCCTGTTCTACCGGGACACCCGGCTGGTCTCGCTCAACGAGGTCGGCGGCAGCCCCCAGCGCTTCGGGGTCAGCGCCGCCGAATTCCACCACAGCGCCGCCGTCCGCGCGCGCCGCTGGCCCACCGCGATGTCCACGCTGACCACCCACGACACCAAGCGCGGCGAGGATGTCCGGGCCCGGATCGGCGTGCTGTCCCAGGTGCCGGGATTGTGGACCGAGATGGTCGCCGGGTGGGAGCAGACCACCCCCTCCCCTGCTCCGGACGCCGGATTGTTCCTGTGGCAGAACATCTTCGGGGTGTGGCCCGTCGACGGTGCGGTGGACCATTCGCTGCGCGACCGACTGCACGCCTACGCTGAAAAGGCGCTGCGCGAGGCCCAGGTGCACACCTCGTGGCACGAACCCGACGCCGAGTTCGAGGCCGCGGTGCACGAGTGGCTCGACGCCGTGTTCGACGGGCCGGTGGCCGCCGAACTCACCGCCCTGGTGGCGCGCCTGGCCCCGCACGCCCGCGACGATGCGCTCGGCCAGAAGCTGCTCGCGCTGACCGTGCCGGGCATCCCGGATGTCTACCAGGGCACCGAGCTGTGGGAGGACAGCCTGGTGGACCCGGACAACCGCCGCCCGGTGGACTACGCCGCGCGGCGCGCCGCCCTGGCGGCCGGTGCGCATCCCAAGCTGCGGGTGGTGCGCGCCGCGTTGCAGCTGCGCCGGGCCCACCCCGAGGCGTTCCTGGCGGGCGGCCACACCCCGGTGTCGGCGACCGGCGAAGCCGCCGAGCATCTGGTCGCGTTCCGCCGCGGCGCCGAGGTGCTGGTGGCCGTCAGCCGGTGGACGGTGCCCCTGAGCGAATCCGGTTGGCGCGACACCGCATTGCCGCTGCCCGACGGCGCCTGGACCGATCGGCTGACGGGCCGGACCCACGCCGGGACGGTGGCGGCCGCCGACCTGTTCGCCGAGTTGCCGGTCGCCCTGCTGGAGCGCGCCGATGGCTGAGCACGCATTCGCCGTGTGGGCGCCGCGACCCGAGGTGGTGCGCCTCGACGTGGACGGGACGCTGCATCCGATGCGCCGCGAGGCAGACGGTTGGTGGCGTGCGACGGTCGATGTCGAGGCGACGGCTCGGTACGGCTTTGTGCTGGACGACGATCCGACGGTGCTGCCCGACCCGCGTTCGGCGCGCCAGCCCGACGGCGTGCACGCCCGCTCGGCGCTGTGGACCCCGGCGGCGGCGCCGGCGTCGGACTGGGCCGGCCGCTCCGTGACCGGTGCGGTCATCTACGAATTGCACGTGGGGACCTTCACCCCGGCCGGCACGCTCGATTCGGCCATCGACAAGCTGGATCATCTGGTGGACCTCGGGGTGGACTTCGTCGAATTGATGCCGGTCAACGCGTTTGCCGGCACCCACGGGTGGGGTTACGACGGGGTGCTGTGGTACGCCGTGCACGAACCCTACGGCGGCCCAGACGCCCTGCTGCGGTTCGTCGACGCGTGCCACGAGCGGGGTTTAGGCGTGCTGCTCGACGCGGTGTTCAATCACCTTGGCCCGTCGGGCAATTACCTGCCGCGGTTCGGGCCGTACCTGTCCTCGGCGAGCAACCCGTGGGGCGAGGGCATCAACATCGCCGACGCCGAGTCCGACGAGGTGCGCCGCTACATCATCGACTGCGCGCTGCGCTGGATGCGCGACTTCCACATCGACGGCTTGCGCCTGGACGCCGTGCACGCGCTGGTGGACACCACGGCCGTGCACATCCTGGAGGAACTGTCGGCCGAAACCGAGGCGCTGGCAGCCGAATTGGGCCGGCCGCTGTCGTTGATCGCCGAGAGTGACCGCAACGACCCGCGGTTCATCACCCCCCGCTCGGACGGCGGCTACGGGATGACCGCGCAGTGGGACGATGACATCCACCACGCCCTGCACACCGCGGTCTCGGGCGAACGACAGGGTTACTACCGCGATTTCGGCACCCTCGAGGTGCTGGCCGACGCGCTGAAGAACGGTTTCTACCACGCGGGCACGTTCTCGTCGTTCCGGAAGCGCCGGCACGGCCGGCCGCTGGACACCGCGGCCATTCCCGGGTCCCGGTTGGTCGCCTACACCTGCACGCACGATCAGGTGGGCAACCGGGCGATCGGCGACCGGCCTACGGGCTACCTCGACGACGGTCAATTGGCGGTCAGCGCGGCACTGGCGCTGCTGACGCCGTTCACCGCGATGCTGTTCATGGGCGAGGAATGGGGTGCCGAAACCCCGTTCCAGTTCTTCAGCTCGCACCCCGAGCCCGAGTTGGCCGAGGCCACCCGGCAGGGCCGGAAGGCCGAGTTCGCCGAGCACGGCTGGGACGCCGACGAGGTGCCCGACCCGCAGGACCCCGCCACGTTCGCGCGCTCCAAGCTGGACTGGGACGAGCCCGGCTCGGGCCGACACGCCGGGCTTTTGCGCCTGTACCGCGACCTGATCGCCCTGCGGCGCACCGAACCGGATCTCGGCGACTTCTGGTTGGACCACATGACCGTCGACTACGACGAGGACGCCCGCTGGATTGCGTGGCGGCGTGGAGCGCTGACGATCGCGTGCAACCTGGGCACCGAGCCCGTTGACGTTCCGGTGCGCGGCGAACTGGTTTACGCCTGGGGCACGCCCCGAATCGGCGAGACCGCAACGGTATTGGACGGCCATTCGTTCGCGGTGCTGCGGCACGCGTCCCCCGCGTAGGGCCCTGTGGATAGCGGTACACACCGCAGCGCCGCCTCGGTCAGGCTGCCGACATGACCAATCCGTATCTGCCCCCGCCCATCGAATCCGCGACGGACCCGGTGCACAGCACCGCGGACCTCGGCCAACGCTGGCGGGCCCTGATGGGCCCGCTCGGCTTCGGTCAACGCCTCATCTGGTTCGGGTTCCTCGGACCCGACCGCCGCCTGATCAAGGCCCTGCATCAGCTGTCCATCCCCCGGCTGCCCCGAGAAGACGTCTGCGAGAAGTTGTTCGGTGGTCTCGCCGTGGTCGTCGAGGAACTCGATGCGCCGGTGAGCGTGGCGATCCTGCTGACCGGGCCGGGCACCGGCGGGGTCAGCGAGCGGGACCGCCGATGGGCGGGCATGCTCACCGACTGCGCGCAGCGCTGCGAGGTGCCGCTGGAGCCGATCTTCCGCGCCAACGACGAATCGCTGGAACTGATCGAGCCAAGCTTGAGCGCAAGCGCTACGTGAGGTACGGAAGCGCTACATCAGGTAGCGGTAGGTCGGTGAACCCGGTTCGAGCAGTTCGACGTGGCTCTCCGAGCGCTGCATCCGCGCCAGCAGGCGGTCCAGGTCGGCGGCCGAACCCAGTTGGACGCCGACCAACGCTTCGCCGGTCTCCCGGTTGTTGCGCTTGACGTACTCGAACAGGGTGATGTCGTCGTTGGGGCCCAGGACCTCGTCGAGGAAGCGCCGCAGCGCGCCCGGCTCCTGCGGGAAATCGACCAGGAAGTAGTGCTTGAGACCCAGGTGCACCAGCGAGCGCTCGAGCACCTCGCCGTAGCGCGACACGTCGTTATTGCCGCCGGAGATCAGGCACACCACCGTCGAGCCCGGCGTGATGTCCGTCTCGAGGAGCCCGGCCACCGACAGCGCGCCGGCGGGCTCGGCGATGATGCCCTCGTTCTGGTACAGGTCGAGCATCGCGGTGCAGACCGCGCCCTCGTCGACCGCGGTGATCGACACCATGTCGCCGGCCGAGGACAACGCCGCGAACGGCAGCGCGCCCGCGCGCGCCACGGCCGCGCCGTCGACGAACTGATCGACGTGCTCGAGTGTCACGGGCTGCCCCTCGGCCAGGGCCGCGACCATCGACGCGGCACCGGCGGGCTCGACTCCCAGCAGCGAGGTCGCGGTGGTTCGATCCGCCAGATAGCTGGCGATGCCGCTGATGCAGCCCCCGCCCCCGACGGGGACGACCACCAGGTCGGGTTCGGCATCGAGCTGCTCGAGGATCTCCACGGCGATGGTGCCCTGACCGGCCATCGTCCGCAGGTCGTCATAGGGGTGCACCAAGGTGGCGCCGGTGCGGCGCGCGTCGTCGAGGGCGGCCTCGGCGGCCATGTCGTAGGTCTTGCCGCCGATGATCAGCTCGATGTTGTCGCCGCCGTGGTAGCGGATGCGGTCGCGCTTCTGCTTCGGCGTCTTGGCCGGCACGTAGACCCGGCCCTGGATGCCCATGGATCGGCAGGCCAGCGCGAACCCCTGGGCGTGGTTGCCGGCCGAGCAGCACACGACGCCGGCGGCGAGTTCCTCGGGGCTCAGCTGGAGCAGCAGGTTGTAGGCCCCGCGCACCTTGTAGGAGCGAACGGTCTGCAGGTCCTCGCGCTTGAGGTAGACCCGCGCGTCGGTCAGCTGCGACAGTCGGTCGCTGAACTGCAGCGGCGTCGGGGTCACCAAGTCGGAAATTCGCTTGGCCGCCGCCTCGACATCGGCCCCGGTGAGCGGGGGGCTCGACGGTGTCACCCGTGGTGCATGACTCAGTTCAGCGGACACCGGTCAATGGTGCCACGCGCGAATTCTTCAGTGAAATCGTTTCAGGCGGGCGTGAGCACGAACACCGGGATCTGCCGGTCGGTCTTCGTCTGGTAATCGGCATAGTCGGGGAACGCGGCGACGGCCCGTTCCCACCACTGCGCGCGCTCGTCGCCGACCACCTCGCGGGCGGTGTAGTCGGCCGAAATCGTGCCATCCTGCAGCTCGACCAGCGGATTCGCCTTGACGTTGTGGTACCAGACCGGGTTCTTGGGGGCGCCGCCGAGCGACGCCACGATCGCGTACTCGCCGTTGTGCTCGACCCGCATCAGCGGGGTCTTGCGCAGTTTGCCGGTCTTGGCCCCGAGCGTGGTCAACAACACGACGGGCATGCCCCGGAGTTCGGTGCCTTTCGTCCCGCCGGAACTCATGTATTCCTCGGCGTTCTCCCGCGACCAATCGAACGGACTGGGTGCGTACTCTCCCTGCAGCGGCATGCGTCCAGCCTAGGCGAAACAACCTCGGCGAAACAGCCGCCGGGCCAGGACAAACAACCACACCCCAACGGAGTGTTTCGGGTAGCCGAAACTTTTCATAAGGGCTATGATGGCCCTTATGACCACCGCCGAGCAGTTCGAGTCCGCAGCGCACTCGCGGACCCCGCTTGCCCAGCGGGAACTGCTGATCGCGGGTGTGCCGTGGCCGGCCTACAAGGTGGTCGCGCTGCTCGTGGGCGCGCTCGTGCTGGCCGTCGTGGGCGTGGTCTCCGGCAGCGCCGCCGCCGCCGTGCTGAGCGCGACGGCGGTCACCACCGTGGCGTGGTGGATCCTCGGCGCCGGCCATCGCCGGCACTGACGCCACGGCCCCGTGTCGGCGGCCCAGCGAACCCGAGCGGCGCTGGCCCGTACTGGTGGCAATCGCGGCTGTCCTGGCCTTGCAACACGCCATCCCCGAGCGCTACACGATTGTTCCGCGTTGGCCGCTGATCGCTCTGGAGGTACTGCTCCTCCTGGTGTTGCTGGCGGTCAATCCGCTGGCGCCGTCGCGCTACATCGCCGCGGCCACCTGGGCAACCCGGCTCCTGATCGCGGCGATCACCGTCGACAACACCGCCTCGGCGACGGTGCTGGTGTACCGAATCCTGTCCGGTCAGGTCGATGACAGCGTCGCGATCCTGCTGGGCAGTGGCGGCGCCATCTACATCACCAACGTCATTGCGTTCGGCGTCTGGTACTGGCTGCTGGACCGCAACGGTCCGCTGGCGCGACTGTCCGGCGAAAGGCGTTATCCAGACTTCCTGTTCCCGCAGATGTCCGATCCCGAGCAGGCGCCGCCGGACTGGCGACCGACATTCATCGACTATCTGTATGTGTCCTTCACCAACTCCGTGGCCTTCTCCCCCACCGACACCATGCCGTTGGCGCGCTGGGCCAAGGCCATGATGACGGTGCAGTCCCTCGTGGCCACCACGACCATTGCCCTGGTGTTCGCGCGCGCAGTCAGCCTGCTGAACTGAATCAGCCGCCCAGGCAGCCCGGGCCCAACAGTGCCTTGAGGTCCCCCATCAGCGCCGACGAGTTGGTCACCCGCAGCGACTGATCCAATTCCAGCGTGGTGATGCGTTCGCCGCTGATCAGCCGCAGATGTACCTGGGCGGTCCCGGGGTGGCGGGCCAGCACCTGCTTGAGCGCGGTGACCTTGTCGATGGTGCACTGCGGGGTGGGCTGGGTGACGGCCAGCGGGCGGTCTGCCTGCGCGCTGGAGAAGTCGGGCACCACAAGTTCATGCACGATCAGCGACCGGCGGTCGTCGCGCACGTTGACCTTCGCCCTGAGCAGCACCACGGTGTCGTCGGCGACATCGGCACCGACCATCGAGTAGGTCTGCGGGAAGAACAGCACCTCGATACCGCCGGTGAGATCCTCCAGTTGTGCTGAGGCCCAGGGCAATCCGTTCTTGTTGACGCGACGGTTCACCGAAGCCAAGATGCCGCCCACCGCAACGTTGGTGTCGTGGGCGACGTCGCCGTCGAGGATGGCCGGCAGCGGGGTGTCCGTCTGGGCGGCCAACAGGTGCGCGACGCCGTCGAGCGGATGCCCGGACACGTACAGGCCCAACATCTCCCGCTCCAGGGCGAGCTTGTGCTTGTCGTCCCACTCCTCGTCGGGGACCTTGATGGTGAACACCGGGTCGCTGCTATCGTTGCCCTCCCCGTCCCCCCCGCCGAACAGGTCGAACTGCCCCATGGCCTCGGCCTTCTTGGTGCCGAGCACCGAGTCCACCGCATCGGTGTGGATCAGGAACAGCCCCTTGCGGGCGTGCTTGAGCGAGTCGAACGCACCGGCCTTGACCAGGGATTCCGTCACCTTCTTGTTGCAGACGGACACCTCGATCTTGTTCAGATAGTCCGAGAAGTCGGTGAAATCCCCCTTCTGCGTACGGGTTTCGATCAACGACGACACCACGTTGGCGCCGACGTTGCGTACGGCACCGAGACCGAAGCGGATGTCGGTGCCCACCGAGGTGAAGTGCAGGCTCGATTCGTTGACGTCCGGTGGCAACACCGTGATGCCCAAGCGCCGGCAGTCCGCCAGGTAGACCGCGGCCTTGTCCTTGTCGTCGCCCACGGAGGTCAACAGACCCGCCATGTACTCCGACGGGTAGTTGGCCTTGAGGTACGCCGTCCAGTAGGACACCAGGCCGTAGCCCGCGGCGTGCGACTTGTTGAACGCGTATCCGGCGAACGGAAGGATGGTGTCCCACAGGGCCTTCACGGCGGCCTCGGAGAAGCCGTTGGCGGTCATGCCCTCGTAGAAGCCCTTGTACTCGGCCTCGAGTACCTCGAGCTTCTTCTTGCCCATGGCCTTTCGGAGCGCATCGGCCTTGCCCATGGTGTAGGAGGCGACCTTCTGGGCGATGAACATGATCTGCTCTTGATAGACGATCAGGCCGTAGGTCTCCGACAGGATCTCGCGCAGCGGTTCCTCGAGTTCGGGGTGGATCGGCTTGATCTGCTGGCGGGAGTTCTTGCGATCCGCGTAGTCGTTGTGGGCGTTCATGCCCATCGGGCCGGGGCGGTACAGCGCCAGCACGGCGACGATGTCGTTGAATTCGGTGGGCTGCATGCGGCGCAGCAGGTCGCGCATCGGCCCGCCGTCGAGCTGGAACACGCCGAGAGTGTCGCCGCGGGAGAGCAATTCGTAGGTGGGAGCGTCGTCGAACGGCAGCGCATCGAGATCGAGGTCGATCCCCCGGTTGGCCTTGATGTTCTCCAGCGCGTCGCCGATGATCGTCAGGTTGCGCAGGCCCAGGAAGTCCATCTTCAGCAGGCCGATGTCCTCGCAGGACGGATAGTCCCAGCCCGTGATGATCGCGCCGTCCTGCGGCCGCTTCCACAGCGGGATCGCGTCGATCAGCGGCTCGGAACTCATGATCACCGCGCAGGCGTGCACGCCGGCGTTGCGGACCAGTCCCTCGAGGCCGCGCGCGGTCTCGTAGATGGTCCGGACGTCCGGATCGGTGTCGATCAGGCCGCGCACCTCGGCGGCCTCCTTGTACCGCTCGTGGGTGGGGTCGGTGATCCCCGACAGCGGGATGTCCTTGGCCATGATCGGCGGCGGCAGCGCCTTGGTGATCCGGTCGGCGATCGCGTAACCGGGCTGGCCGTAGTTGACCCGGGCCGAGTCCTTGAGCGCGGCCTTCGTCTTGATGGTGCCGAACGTGATGACCTGGGCCACCCGGTCGCTGCCCCACTTTTCGGCGGCGTAGCGCACCATCTCGCCGCGCCGACGGTCGTCGAAGTCGATATCGATATCGGGGGCCGACGGCCGCTCGGGGTTGAGGAACCGTTCGAACAGCAACCCGTGCGGGATCGGGTCGATGTTGGTGATGCCCATCGCGTAGGCCACCAGCGACCCGGCGGCGGACCCGCGGCCGGGCCCTACCCGGATGTCGATGGAGCGCGCGTAGTTGATCAGGTCGGCGACGATCAGGAAGTACGACGGGAAGCCCTTGCCGCAGATCACGTCGATCTCGTACTCGGCGCGGTCGGTGTACTCCTGGCCCACCCCGTCCGGGAACCGCCGGCGCAGCCCGGCGTGCACCTCGTGGCGCAGCCAGGACCCCTGATCGTGCCCCTCGGGCACCGGGAAGATCGGCATCCGGTCGACCGGCGTCCAGACCTCATCGTAGGACTGCACCCGCTCGGCGATCAGCAGCGTCGAGTCGCAGGCGCCGGGCACCTCGTCGTCCCAGAGCGCGCGCATCTCCGCGGCCGACTTCAGGTAGTAGCCGTCCCCGTCGAACTTGAACCGGTTCGGGTCCGACAGCGTCTTGCCGGTCTGGATGCACAGCAGCGCCTCGTGGTTGCGCGCGGCGTCCTTGGTGACGTAGTGGCAGTCGTTGGTGGCCAACGGGCGGATGTCGAGCTTGCGGCCGATCTCGAGCAGGCCGTCGCGCACTCGGCGCTCGATGGACAGGCCGTGGTCCATCAACTCGAGGAAGAAGTTGTCCGGCCCGAAGATCTCGCGCCACTTGGCGGCGGCCTCCAGCGCTTCCTGGTTGTGGCCGAGGCGCAGCCGGGTCTGGACCTCGCCGGAGGGGCACCCGGTGGTCGCGATGATGCCCTCGGCGTGCTCGGCGAGGATCTCGGCGTCCATCCGCGGCCACTTGCCCAGCTGGCCCTCGAAGGAGGCCAGCGACGACAGCTTGAACAGGTTGCGCAGGCCCCGGGCGTTCTCGGCGACCATCGTCATGTGCAGATAGGCGCCGCTGGCGGAGACGTCGTCGGACTTCTGGCTGGGGTCACCCCAGGTGATGCGCCGGGTGTCGAACCGCGAGGCCGGCGCGATGTAGGCCTCCACGCCGATGATCGGGGCGATGCCTGCGGACTTGGCCTCGTTGTA
Source organism: Actinomycetes bacterium (assembly GCA_023460175.1). GTDB lineage: Bacteria > Actinomycetota > Actinomycetes > Mycobacteriales > Mycobacteriaceae > Mycobacterium. The sequence continues at coordinate 48,764 of JAEWRC010000024.1, read as the reverse complement.
GAACTGGCTGGCCCCGAACATGTTGCCGTGGTCGGTCATGCCGATCGAGGTCATCCCGAGGCGCTGCGCCTCCGCCAGCATCGGCTGGATCTTGGCGGCGCCGTCCAGCATCGAGTACTCGGTGTGGTTGTGCAGGTGAACGAAGCCCGAGGTGCCCATAGAGTCGTCAGTCTAGGTCGTCGGTACGACACCGCCGAGTGACTCGCTGGGGGTGTCGGAATGTGTCGGCGCGCCGCCCCGGCGTGTCGTAAGTTTCAGGCCTCGTCGCGCAGCAGCCGGGCGATCTCGTCGGACTGCTCGGCGCTCATCTCGCCGGTCAGCTGCAGCACGGTGCCGTCGATCCGCTCGCTGATCGACGGCGCCGACACCACCACGCCGTCGCGGATGAACGCCAGCTGTTTGCCCACCTGCGCGGCGGTCAGGTCCCCGAAGGTGCGCGCGGACTCCTCGGTCATCATGACCTGCACGAAGTGGCCGCGGGTGATCGGTGAGAGCAGCGACTCGACCTGGACCAGCTGCAGCTGCACCGCCTCGGGACTCAGGGTGTACAGGCCGTTCTTCGCCAGGTCGCACAGCTGCAGCGGCTCGGTCGAGGCCCCGGTCGAGGCCCCGGTGGGACACCGTTCGGGCGCGGTCCCCTCGACGCTGAGCACGGGGCGCACCTCCACCGGCGTGGTCGGCGGCGGGGCCGACTCGGCCGTCGCGGTGGCCTCCGGCGGCGCCTCGGGCGCCGAACTCACCAGCGCCACCGCCATCGGCACGATCAGGACAAACCCGAGCACCGCCGTCATCCCGGCGATCCACGCCCTGCGGCGTCGACGCGCCGCGTCCCGTCCCGATGGATCCGTCACCGTTTCTCCCCCTCGTCCAACGTTGGTTCCCCGAGATCTTGCCCCGTGGGCGCGCGCCGGGTACGCAGGATCGCGTCACCGGTGAACACGGCCAGGGCGAGCCAGATCAGCGCGAAGCCCAGCCACCGCGCGGGCGGCATCGGCTCCTGCCCGATGAACACGCCCCAACTCAGCTGCATCACCGGGGTCAGGTACATCAGCAGTCCGAGGCTCACCAGCGGCAACCGCTGCGCGGCCGCGGCGAACAGCAGCAGCGGGATCGCGGTCACCGGCCCCGACAGCACCATCAGCGCGGTGTGCCAGGGACCGTTCGACAAGAACGCGCTCTGGCCGGCCATCGCGCCCGCCACGATGAACGCCAACGCGAACGGGGCCGCCAGAGCGGCCTCGATGCCGACGCTGACCCGCGGGTCCGTCGGCACCACCTTCTTCACCAGGCCGTAGAAGCCGAACGAGAACGCCAGTCCCAACGAAATCCAGGGTGGGGCACCGAGTTCCAGCGTCAGGATGACGCAGGCGAGCACCGCCACCGTCAGCGCGACGGCCTGCGCGCGGTTCAGCGACTCCCGGAAGATCAGCACGCCCAGCGCGACGCTGACCAAGGGATTGATGAAGTACCCCAGCGCCGCGTCCACGACGTGGCCGTTGTTGACGGCGTAGATGTAGATCACCCAGTTCGCCGAGATCAGCGCAGAGGCGGCGGCCAGCAGCAGCCACACCCGGCCGGTGATGCGTCGCAGATCGCCCAGTCGCCGCAGCGCGGCCACCACGACGACCATCAGCAGCGCCATCCAGACGATGCGGTGCGCCAGGATCTCGGCCGCCCCGGCGGGTTTGAGCAACGGGAAGAAGCCCGGGAACAGGCCCCACGCACCGTAGGCGCCCACTCCGAAGAGCAGGCCACCGGAACCGGCTGCGCGCTTGACCGGGCCCACTACTGCTGCAGCACGTCCAGCGCGTGCTGCAGATCGTCGGGGTACGGGCTGCTGATCTCGAAGCGGCGGCCGTCGGCGGGGTGGGCGAACGCCAGCGACCTGGCGTGCAACCACTGCCGCTGCAGCCCAAGCTTTTTCGCCAGCGTCGGGTCGGCGCCGTAAGTCAGGTCCCCGCAACACGGATGGTGCAGGGCCGCGAAGTGCACCCGGATCTGGTGCGTGCGACCGGTTTCCAGGTGGACGTCGAGCAGGCTGGCCGCGACGAACGCCTCGACGGTGTCGTAGTGGGTGGTGCTGTGCCGGCCATCCTCGGTGACCGCGAACTTCCAGTCGTGCCCGCGGTGCCGGCCGATGGGGGCGTCGATGGTGCCGCTCGACGGGTCCGGGTGGCCCTGCACCAGTGCGTGATACCGCTTGTCGACGGTGCGCTGCTTGAACGCGCGCTTGAGCAGGGTGTAGGCCCGCTCCGAGAGCGCCACCACCATGACGCCCGAGGTGCCGACGTCGAGCCGGTGCACGATGCCCTGCCGCTCGTGGATGCCGGAGGTGCTGATCCGGAAACCCGCCGCCGCCAGGCCGCCGAGCACCGTCGGGCCGTGCCAGCCGACCGTGGCGTGCGCGGCCACGCCCGGTGGTTTGTCGACGACGACGATGTCGTCGTCGGAATAGAGGATTGCCATCCCCTCGATGTGCTCCGGGGTGTTCTCCACCGGCGGGGGCGCCTCGGGCAGCGTCACGTCCAGCCAGGCGCCGGCGGACAGCCGGTCGGACTTGCCCGCCGGGGCGCCGTCGAGCACGACGCCGCCCTCCTCGGCCAAGGTGGCCGCGGCCGTCCGGGACAGCCCCAGCAGGCGCGCCAAACCGGCGTCCACCCGCATACCGGCCAGTCCTTCGGGGACCGGCATGGACCGGTCCGCCATCACCGCTCGGATTCGGTCGGTGTGGTCTCGGGCTCGTCCTTACCGCGGCGGCCCACGGTGTCGAAGTCGAATCCGAACAGCGAGAGCACGACCAACAGGATGGCCCCGCCCACCACGGCCGGGTCGGCGACGTTGAACACCGGCCACCAGCCGATCGACAGGAAGTCCACGACGTGCCCGCGCAGCGGACCCGGCGAACGGAAGAAGCGGTCGACGAGGTTGCCCAGTGCCCCGCCCAGGATCAGACCCAGCCCGAGGGCCCACCACGGGGACACCAGGCGCCGGCCCATCCACACGATCCCGATCACCACGGCCGTTGCCACCAACGTCAGCACCCAGGTGTATCCGGTGGCCATCGAGAACGCCGCGCCGGAGTTGCGCACCAGTGTCCAGGTCACGGTGTCGCCGATGATCGACACCGGCTGGCCCGGGGTCAGCAGTCGGACGGCGAGCACCTTGGTGACGATGTCGAGCAGCAAGATGACGGCCGCGACCGACAGCAGCAACCGCAGCCGACCCCGGCCCGCGCCGGTGGCCTTCTCGGCAACGTCGGAGTCGGTGGCCTCGTCGGTAACCTCGGCGTCCTCGGCGTCGCCGACATCAGCGGCCGCCGGTTCGACAGAACCGGCCGTTTCGTCAATCACGCCTCCATCATCCCCTAGAAACTTGCGGGGCTCCGACGCCGCACCGCTGCGGCATGATCGGGGTATGCCTCGTCTCTGTGTCATCAGTACCGGTGGGACCATCGCGACCAGCAGCGATGACGCCGGGATCAAGCGTCCCAGTCGCAGCGGCGAGCAGTTGCTGTCCGGCCTGGACGTGGCCGCCGAGGTGACGGTGACCGAACTGATGGCCCGCGACAGCTCGCAGCTGACGCCGGCGGACTGGGACGCCATCGGGGCCGCCGTCAACGCGGGCGTGCGCGGTGGGGCCGACGGGGTGGTGGTGACGCACGGTACCGACACGCTCGAGGAGACCACGCTGTGGTGCGAGCTGACCTATCGCGGCGCCGCGCCGGTGGTGTTCACCGGCGCCATGTACAGCGCCGATTCCCCGCACGCCGACGGGCCGGCCAACCTGGCCGCGGCGCTGGCCCTGGCCGCCCGGCCGGCGGCCGCGGACCAGGGGGTGTTGATCAGCTTCGACGGTCGGGTGCTGGCGCCGCGCGGGCTGTACAAGGCCGGCGGACCGGACGGTGTCGGATTCGTCGGGACCGATCTGGACGGGTTGGACAAGGGTGAGCGGCAACGGCCGTATCTGGGGGCGCTGTCGGCGGCCACCGCGCCGCGGGTCGACATCGTGGCGACCTATCCCGGCGCCGACACCGCCGCGCTGGATGCGTGCGTCCGCGCGGGTGCGCGCGCCGTCGTGGTGGAGGCCATGGGCGCGGGCAATGCCGGGGAGCCGATCATCGAGGGGGTGCGCCGGCATTGCCGCGACGGCGTCACGGTGGCGGTGTCGACCCGGGTCGCCGGCGGCGGGGTCAGTCCGGGTTACGGGCCGGGCGCGGCCCTGGTCGACGCCGGCGCCGTGGTCGTCCCCACGCTGCGGCCCTCACAGGCGCGGGTGCTGCTGATGGCGGCGCTGGCCGCCGAGGTGCCCGTCGCTGAGGTGCTGGACCGGTGGGGCTGAGACTTCTCACGGCGTGCTCTGGTAGTCGGCCAGCTCGCTGAGGTAGTCGGCCCAGTCCAGACTGTCGACCGGGTTGGCACGGACGATGTCAGGGTGGTCGACCGGGAACGTTCGCGCCGGACCTACTCCGCTGCAACGGGTTTCGAATCGCACGGTCATCACGCCGTGGCCGGCGCCCTGCAGCCAGCCGTGGCCCAACTCGGGGTGGGTGACGTCATCGCCGATCCGCCAGCCGCCGGAGTCGGGTTCCGGTGGGGCGACCGGGATGCGGGTGTCGCCGAGTTCGGCCTCCTGCTGCTCGAGCTCGGGGAACAACGACTCCTGGCGGACGTCGGACAGCCCCGAAAAGCCCACGCCCAGCAGGCGGATCGGGCCGATGTCGACCGGGTCGAGCAGCAGCCGGCGCGCGGTGGCCAGCAGCGTCGCGACATCGGTGGTGGCGTACGGCAGGGTGGCCGAGCGGGTCAGGGTGCTCATATCGGACTTCTTGAGCTTCACCGTGACGGTGCGTGCTCCCCTGCCGTCGCGCTCGAGGCGGCGATGTGCGTGCTCGGCGATCGGGCCGGTGGCCTCCCGCAACTGATCCAGCGTGATGAGGTCGGCGGCGAACGTGGATTCGGCGCTGATCTGCTTGGCCTCCGCGCGTTCGGCCACCGGACGGTGGTCGATACCGCGTGCCAGTTGGTGCAGCGCGGGCCCGATGGTGACGCCCAGGATGCTGGCCACCTCGCTGCCTTCGAGGGCGGCCAGTTCGCCGACGGTCTCGATGCCCAGGCGGTGCAGCTTCTCCTCGGCCACCGGCCCGATCCCCCACAGCTTGCGCACGGGCAGACCGCTCAGCAGGGTCCTTTCCTCGTCGCGGCCCACCACCCGCACGCCATCCGGTTTGGCCAGGCCCGAGGCGATCTTGGCGATCTGCTTGCCCGAACCCACGCCGACGGAGGCCACCAACCCCGTGCGTTCGCGGACCAGGCGCCGCAGGTCCTCACAGAAGCGTTCGGCCTCCGCTGCGTCGGCACCGACCAGCGCGGCCGGTTCGCCGAACGCCTCGTCGAAGGACAGCTGTTCGAGCACCGGGACAATCTCCCGGATGGTGTCGAAGACGCGCTTGCTCGCGACGCTGTAGACCACCCCGCGCGGCGGCAGCACCACCGCGGCCGCACCGACCTGACGGCGGGCCTGATGCATGGGCATCGCCGAGCGCGCCCCGAAGACCCGGGCCTCATAGCTGGCGCCGGCCACCACACCGCGCCCGCCCAGGCCGCCGACCAGTACGGGGCGGCCCCGCAGGGTCGGGCGGGTCAGTTGCTCCACGGAGGCGAAGAACGCGTCCATGTCCAGATGCAACACCCAGCGGGCCGACAGATCCACGCACCGATGTTAGGTCTCTTGTCACACCCCGGTGGCATACTCGCTCGTATGTTCGAAGTGGAGGTGTTGCCGCCGGTCACGCAGGTCCGTGACCTGGACACTTCCGCTCTGGTCGACGCCATGGGCCGCGCGGCCCGGCTCGAGGCCGCCACCGCCGCGCGGCGCCTGGCCGCGATCGCGGAGTTATTCGACCGCCGCCTGCACGAGGTCGACGCCGACCAACGCGAACAATGGCTCATCGACGGCCACGAACAAGTCACCGCCGAAGTCGCCTGCGCCCTCGGGATCAGCCGGGCTCGGGCCGCCGCCCTGATCCGAGTCGCGGTCGCCCTGCACGAGCGCCTCCCCAAGACTGCCGCCAAATTCGCCCTCGGCCTGGTCGACTACCGCGTCCTGACCATCCTCGTCGCCCGCACCGAACTGATCCTCGACGACGCCGACGTCGCCACCCTCGATGCAGTGGTTGCCCGCCAGGTCCACCGCTGGAACCGCCTGTCCCGCAAGAAACTGACCGACGCCATCGACACCTGCGTCCTCGACATCGACCGGCTGGCCAAAAAACCCGCCCGCACCCCCGCCGACGAACGTGAGATCGGTGTCGGCCCCGACCGCGACGGAAACGCCGAAATCTGGGGCACCGTCGCCGCCCCCGACGCCATCGCCTTCGACACCCGCCTCAACACCCTCGCCGACTCCGTGTGCCCCCAAGACCCCCGCACCAAAGCCCGCCGCCGCGCCGACGCCCTCGGCGCCCTGTCCGTCGGGGCCACCACGCTGGCCTGCCAGTGCGACCGGCCCGACTGCCCCACCCTGGCCGACCCCGCCCCGCCACAACCCGAGGTGGTCATCACCGTGCTGTCGGATCCGGCCGCCGGCACCGGCTACCTGCCCGGCTACGGAGTGCTCAGCCCACAAGCCCTGGCCGACATCGCCGAACGCGCCACCAAACAACTCCAACTGACCCACCCCGGCGAACACAGTGCCCCCGAACCCGGCTACCGCCCCTCCGCCGCACTGGCCGCCTTCGTCCGCGCCCGCGACCTGACCTGCCGCTTCCCCGGCTGCGACGCCCCCGCCCAAGTCTGCGACGTGGACCACACCGTGCCCTGGCCGCACGGGCCGACCCACCCGTCGAACCTCAAAATTTTGTGCCGTCGACATCATTTGTTGAAAACTTTCTACACCGGGCCACGCTGGTGGAAAGACACCCAACGCCACGACGGCACCATTTCGTGGACCTCACCGACCGGCCACACCTACCGCACCAAACCCCATGGCGCCCTGCTGTTCCCGAGCCTGACCCGCTCCACCGGCCACCTCGACCTGCCCGCCGCACCCCCACCAACACCGAACCGCGGCCACGCCATGCCCACCCGCACCACGACCCGCGCCCAACAAACCGCCTACCGCATCGACTACGAACGCAACCAAAACGCCCAGTATTACGCGCTGAACCCCCAACCCCCACCCGAACCACCACCATTCTGAGGGTGGCTAGCCTGTCCTCATGAGGTATCCGGAAGTGCCGATCCGTGCGGACACCACCATCCGGCTCGGGCAGTTCCTGAAGCTCGCGGGCCTGATCGACACCGGTGCCGACGCCAAGGCCGTCATCGCCGACGGGCTGGTGACCGTCAACGACGAGGTCGAGTTGCGGCGCGGCCGCCAGCTACGCCCCGGTGACATCGTCGTGGTCGACGGGCAGGGTGCCCGCGTCGCCGGTGCTTAGCCGCCAGTAGCCAGCAGTCGGCCGTCAGCAGCCGCGGCCGCCCCTCAGGCCCTGGCCAGCGAGACCCGCACGCCGTCGCCGATCTCGGCCCCGTCGGTCACCTCGTCGGCCCCCACCACGTCGAAGCTGGTCGCCAGGATCTCCCCGGCGATCAGATCCCGATGGGTGCGGGCCCAGTCCTGCTTGTCGGCGGGCACGGCCAGCCTGACCACGATGCGATCGGAGATCTCGAGGCCGCTCGACTTGCGCAGATCCTGCAGTTCCCGGATCCGGTCCTTGGCCCAGCCCTCGGCCTCCAGCTCGGGTGTCACGGTCGGGTCCAGCACCACCAGGCCGGCCCCATCGGGCAGCGCGGCAGTGGAATCAGGTTCGGCAGCAACCAGTTTGGAGCTGTACTCCTCGGGCAACAGCGTGGCCGGTCCGGCAGTCAGGGTGCCGTCGGCGTTGACCACCCCGGCACCGGACTTGACGGCCTTGATGGCCGCCTGCACGTCCTTGCCGATGCGCGGGCCGGCGACGCGGGCGTTGACCGTCAGCTCGAACTGACCGAACTTGGCGATGTCGTCGGTCAGCTCGACCGCCTTGACGTTGAGTTCGTCGGCGATCAGATCGGCGAACGGCCGCAGCGCATCGGGATCGGCCACCGCCACGGTGAGTTTCGGCAACGGCAGCCGCACCCGCAGTTTCTTGGCCTTGCGCAGCGAGGATCCCAGCGAGCAGACGTCGCGGACCTGGTCCATGGCCGCCACCAAGGCGGGGTCGGTGGGCAGGTTGGCCTCGGGCCAATCGGTGAGGTGCACCGACCGCTGGCCGGTGAGTCCACGCCAGATCACCTCGGTCGCCAACGGCAGCAGCGGCGCGGCCAGCCGAGCCGTCACCTCGAGCACGGTGTGCAGGGTGTCGATCGCGTCGCGATCCTCGTCCCAGAACCGGTTACGCGACCGCCGCACATACCAATTCGTGAGCGCCTCGGTGAACGACCGCAACTGTTCGCACGCCCCGGAGATGTCGCAGCTGTCCAGCGCAGCGGTCAGGTCGTCGCGCAGCACGGCCAGCTTGGCCAGGATGTAGCGGTCCAGGACATGCGGCGAATCGGTCCGCCACTGCCCCACCGCCGGCGCGTACAGCGCCAGGAAGCTGTAGGCGTTCGACAGCGGCAGCAGCACCTGGCGCACGCCCTCGCGGATGCCCTGCTCGGTGACGATCAGGTTGCCGCCCCGCAGGATCGGCGAGGCCATCAGGAACCAGCGCATGGCATCGGAGCCGTCGCGATCGAACACCTCGGTGACGTCCGGATAGTTGCGCAGCGACTTGCTCATCTTCTGGCCGTCGTTGCCCAGCACGATGCCGTGGCTGACGCAGGTCTTGAACGCGGGCTTGTCGAACAGCGCGGTGGCCAGCACGTGCAGGGTGTAGAACCAGCCTCGGGTCTGGCCGATGTACTCGACGATGAAGTCGCCGGGGAAGTGCGGCTCCTGGCCCTGTCCCCCGTCGAACCAGGCCTGGTTGTCGAACGGGTAGTGCACCTGGGCGTACGGCATGGACCCCGAGTCGAACCAGACGTCGAAGACGTCCTCGATCCGGCGCATCGTCGACTTGCCGGTCGGGTCATCGGGGTTGGGCCGGGTCAGCTCGTCGATGTAGGGCCGGTGCAGATTGTCCGGCCGCACCCCGAAGTCGCGCTCGAGTTCGTCCAAGCTGCCGTAGACGTCGATGCGGGGATACGCCGGGTCATCGGAGGTCCAGACCGGAATAGGTGTGCCCCAGTAGCGGTTTCGGGAGATGGACCAGTCGCGCGCGCCTTGCAGCCACTTGCCGAACTGGCCGTCCTTGACGTGCTCGGGATACCAGGTGATCTCCTGGTTGAGCTCCACCATCCGGTCCCGGAACTCGGTCACCTTGACGAACCACGACGAGACCGCGCGGTAGATCAGCGGGTTGCGGCAGCGCCAGCAGTGCGGATAGGAGTGCTCGTAGGTCTCGTGCCGCAGCAGCACCGCGCCGTTGACGGCGGCAGAACCGGTGCCGTTCTTGAGGTCTCGGATGATCTGCGGATTCGCGTCGAAGACCTGCAGGCCCTGGTAGTCGGGGACGGTCGCGTCAAAGCGCCCCTTGGAGTCCACCGGGGTGGCCGGGACGACCCCGACGGTGTCGGTCGTGGCCTTGTCGTCCTCACCGTAGGCCGGCGCCATGTGCACGATGCCGGTGCCGTCCTCGGTGGTCACATAATCGCCGCGCAACACCTGAAAGGCGTTGTCCGCCTTGTCGGTATCGACGAAGTACGGGAACGGCGGCAGGTAGTGCGTGCCGAGCAGGTCGGCGCCGGTGTGGGTACCGACGATCTCGGGTTCCTCGCCCAGCTCCCGGGCGTAGGCGGCGAGCCGGGCCTGCGCCAGCACGTAGCGGTTCCCGTCGGGGCCCGCGACCTCGACGTAGTCCACGTCCGGGTTGACCGCCACCGCCTGGTTCGACGGCAGGGTCCACGGCGTGGTGGTCCACACCAACAGATGCGCCCCGGCCAGCGGGCCGTCGGCGACCCGAAGGCCCACGGTGATCGCCGGATCCTGGCGGCTCTGATAGACGTCGTCGTCCATCCGCAGTTCGTGGCTGGACAGCGGGGTCTCGTCGTTCCAGCAGTACGGCAGCACTCGGAAGCCCTCATAGGCCAGGCCCTTGTCCCACAGCTGCTTGAACGCCCAGATGACCGACTCCATGAAGGTGAGGTCGAGGGTCTTGTAGTCGTTGTCGAAGTCGACCCACCGGGCCTGGCGGGTGACATAGGCGCGCCACTCGTCGGTGTACTTCAGCACCGAGGCGCGGCAGGCGTCGTTGAACTTCTCGATGCCCATCTCTTCGATCTGGGCCTTGTCGGTGATGCCCAGCTGGCGCTGCACCTCGAGTTCGGCGGGCAGGCCGTGGGTGTCCCACCCGAAGCGGCGCTCGACCTTGTAGCCACGCATGGTGCGGTACCGCGGGACGATGTCCTTGACGTAGCCGGTCAGCAGGTGCCCGTAGTGCGGCAGACCGTTGGCGAAGGGCGGGCCGTCGTAGAACACGTACTCGGGAGCGCCCTCCCGACGGGCGATCGACGCGCGGAACGTGTCGTCGGTGTCCCAGTACGCCAGCACCTCGGTCTCGAGCTGCGGGAAGTTCGGCGCGCCCGCGCTGAACTTGGGATAGGCGTTGGGGCTGGTGTGTGGACTACCGCTGTCGGCCACTGCGCGTCGTCTCCTGTGCCTGGCATCTTCGGCACGGGGACGACGTCGCGCCGGTGCGCGAGCGCCGCGGTACCACCCCGCTTGCGCGCCAGAGGCACGCCGCTCAACTTCGTTCGGCTGTGACGGGCCGTGTCCGTTCGGTTCTACTGGGCCCGACGCGGCGGGCGGTTCTTCCGAAGGCTCCCCGGTGATGGCCGGATCAGCGCCGTTGTGTCGATTCTAGACAGCGCCAATTCTAGACAGCGAGGCAAATCAGCTGGAGACCACTTCGATCAGCGCCAGCGGCAGCTGCTCGTCGAACTCCTCGATGGTGTGCCGATCGAAGCTGCGCGTGTCGTACCACCAGTTCAGATAGATCACGTCGGCCCCGCGCCGGGCGTGCAGGGCCAGCAGGTACCCCTCGGGCGGCGTGGTGCCGGACACGGTCGAGCGGTAGGACACCCAGGCGTGCCCGGCGGCCGCGGCATCGGCGGGCGTCACCGCGGCCGACGGGTCGGCCGGACCTGGGCCGCGCAGGTCGCTGCACTCCAGCCGCGTGCGGCGCGACGATCGCTCGCCATCGAGCGCCACGGTCAACGCTCCGGGGCCGACGGTGCGCGCGATCGCACGCCCGAGCGCGGCCAGCAGAACCATCTCGAACTCGATGCCGCCGGCCACCCCGGGCGACATCACCTCCGCGGTCAGGACGGGGTCCAAGCGGCTGGCCAGCTTCGCCATGTCGGTGGCCCGGGGGTGTCGATCGACCCAGCGGTCGGTGAGCCACTGCGCATCGTCGGTGCTGTGTCGGGCGGCGGCGGCCGCACGAACCAGGGATGTTGCGGGCATAGGTCAACGGTAGGCGTGTTGTCCCAAAATTGGGAGAGCCGTGTCAAAACTCCTACGACCATGTCAATACCTGCGCAACCGCGTCTATGGTGAACGGGTGCCCCGCACCGATGAGAATGGCCGGCAGCTCAAAGCGCTGCTGGACTATCTGCTCGACGGCGACGTCGACGCGAAGGCGATCTACACCGCACTCGGGGTCTCGAGCAGCACCTACTACCGCCGGATCAAGGAACGCGACTACCCCAACGCGGAGGAACTGCGCCTGGTCGCGGATCGGTTCGCGTTGAGCTATCCGGACCTGCAGATCCGCTTCGGTCTGATGAGCCGCCAAGAGGTTTACCACTACCTGGAGTCCGCTCCGGTGGCGGTGGCTTCACTCACTGATCAGACTGCGACCGCGCGCACTGCGCGTCGGCCGAAGTTGTCGCAATTGTCGCCACGCCCGGACGCGCCTCCGCTGTAGGCATCCGTCCCGGACCCCATTGTTGAAAGCGTTCCCACGATGGCCCTGACATTCATCATCACCATCACGATGGTGTGCATTGGGTGGAGCCTGTGGATCCGGCGACTGACCTGGTCGTGTCGATGGGAGGTCGCCGCGACCCTCAACATCGCGCTGCAGGGCGGTGCGGTCCTGTTGATGTCGCCCTGGGCCTCGGCGACGCTGGGGCCGATCCTGTACGACCTGACCGGCAAGTGGAACTTCGAGGACTACCTGGGTCACGACCTCTACATCGTCGCGGCCTCGGCGATCGTCTACAACGCGATCGGTCGACTGCAGGACGACTCGGCGATGCAGGAGGCCTTCAAGCAGTACGTGGAGCGGCCCGCGACGCTGTGCATCCCGTTGTTGTTGGCCACCTTCTGGCTGGGCAACGGCGCGGCGATCTACCATCCCGACTTCTTCCAGCTGCGCACCGACTTCTGGCTGTCCGCCTACTGGGTCCTGCTGTGTTCGATGCTGTTCTACCTGTTGGCGTACGGCGCTCGGGCCATGCTGGTGTTGCGCCGCGACCCCCGCTCGCGGCGGATCGCCACCGTCTACCTGATCGCGTCGGCCAGCGGCATGCTCGCCTGCGCGGTGCGGATCATCACCGCGTTGGCGCCGCAACTGCAACCGCTCGAAAACGGCAAGATGGTATGGCTTTTCGCCTGCACGTGCGGAGCGGTGTTCGCGCTGACCGCCGCGCATTCGTGGCGGGTCAAGATCCGTGGGCTGACCGGGGTACCGCGCTGAGAGCCGTCAGGCGTCCACCCGGCTGAACCCTCCGAGGCGGTACTGCTCGACGCAGCTGGCCCGGCGGACCTTGCCGCTGGTGGTGATCGGGATAGAACCGGGCCCCACCATCACCAGATCGGCCACCTTGAGACCGTGGGCGGTCGAGATCGCTGAGGTCAGTTCGCGTTTGAGCTCGGTCAACCGGGCCATCGCCTCCTCCTCGGTATCGCCGCGCTTCTTGTGCTCGACGACGACGACGAGGTGCTCGGTCCGGTCGTCGGGTACCGCGATGGCCGCGACCCGGCCCCGGCTGACCTCCTGCACGGTGGCCTCGATGTCGTCGGGAGAATGGTTGCGCCCGTAGACGATCAGCAGGTCCTTGATGCGTCCCATGATGAACAGCTCACCCTCGGAGAAGAACCCGAGATCGCCGGTGCGCAGCCAGGGGCCGGCGGGGGTGCCGGCGGTGGGGTCGACGATGGTGGCGCCGAACGTGTCCCGAGTGTCCTCGGGTTTGCGCCAGTAGCCGGTCGCGACGTTGTCGCCGCGGACCCAGATCTCCCCCGTGCGCCCGTCGGCGCACTCCACCGCGGTGTCGGGGTCGACCACCCGGACCACCGGGGAGTCGGTTCGGCCGTAGCTGACCAGCGGGGAGCCGGCTCCGGCGGCGCAGCGCTGGGCGTGCCCGGCCGACAGCTTCTCGGCGTCGAACTCGACGATCTCGAGCGGGGCGGCGGATTCCCGGGTGGCGACATAGACGACCGCCTCGGCCAGGCCATAGGAGGGCCGGATCTTATTCTCGTCGAATCCCAAGGGGGCGAAGCGTTCGGCGAATCGGCGCACCGTCGCGGCGTGCACCCGCTCCGCACCGCTGAGGACGCTCAGGACGTTGCTCAGGTCCAGACCGGCCATGTCCTCGTCGCTGGTGCGGCCCGCCGCGAGTTCGTAGGCGAAGTTCGGCCCCGCCGACAGGGTGCGCGGATAACCGGCAAGCAGCTGCATCCAGCGTGCGGGGCGCTGCAGGAAGGCGACCGGGCTGGTCATGACGGTGTGCACGCCGCCGAGGATCGGCACGCACACCCCGAGCATCAGCCCCATGTCGTGGTACAGCGGCAGCCACGACACGAACGTGGTGTCCGGCGGTGCCACACCGCCGTGTTCGGAGAAGAACGCCGCCATCATCTGTTCGAAGTTGGCCGCGAGATTGCGGTGGGTGATCTCCACTCCGGCCGGGCGACGCGTGGAACCCGACGTGTACTGCAGGTAGGCGGGGTCCTGGGTACCGATGCGGCGCAACTGCTTTCGGCGGGCGTCGAGGCCCAGCCGATCGACCTCGATCACCGCCGGGGCCGCTGCCCCGTCGCGCGCGGTGGCGTACCCGGCCGCGGCGTCGCGCACCGCCGAGGTGGTGAGCACCACCGCGGGAACGGTGTCGGCCATGACTGCCGCGGTCCGTTCATCATGGGCGCCCCCGCCGGGTGCGGGCAGCGGCACTGCCACCAGTCCCGCCTGCAGCGCGGCAACGAACGCGAGAATGTACTCGAGACTTTGCGGCGCCAGAATGACGACGCGATCACCGGGTTCGGTGTGTGCGCAGAGTTCATGCGCAAGGTTCACCGTCCGGCGCTGGAGCTGCGACCAGGTCAGGGTGATCGGCACACCGTTCCAGTCCTGCTCGTAGTCCATGAAGGTGAACGCGATGTCGTTGGGCTGCAGGCTGGCCCGCTCGCGCAGCACCGCGGGGATCGACGACTGGATCATCACTGCCTCTCAGACGGCGACGTGCTGGATCGGCGCATCGGCCCAACGGCCGTTGGCAACGCGAACGTATACCGACCTCATGGCGTCGACGAAACGCCCGACCGATTCCCGCGCGACCGGGTTGTCCGGGAACAACGCGGTCAGCTTGGTCTCGTGCTCCATGCGGGTGATCCACATCGAAACCTGATGCGACGCGCGGCCTTCGTTGAAGATCTGGAAGTTCAGGTCCGAGTTCGCGACCGTCGACAGCGGGGCGATGCTGGCATCGAGGAAGGACATCACGAAGTTCCCGGGTCGTGGACTTCGCATTCCGGCATCCGCCGGTGCCAACTGAAGCACCCGGGCGAACGGCACATTGGCCAACCCGATGTTGGCATCGTAGGACTCCTGCGCTGCGGACGCGGTGCCGCCGAAGGACTGCGCGATGACGGGCACCGCCACCGGTACCAGTCCGGTGAACCATCCGGTGGTCACGAGTTCGTTCGGGGTGGTGCGGGTGTCGGTGGGCGTGACGACGTAAAACGCGTCGGCGCCGCTGATTTCATGGCGGGCGAAGGCCGCGGCGGCGAACACCCCGCCGCTGAATCGGGCACCGCCGTCGACGCAGGCGGACTCGAAGCGCTGGGTCTGCTCTTCATCGAGCAGCGTCGCGGTCATCGTCGCGCCGTCGCAGGGCACCGCGGGATCGCCGAGCGGCAGCGGGAAATCCGGTAGCGAACCCTCGTTGTGGCCGGCGAACTCGATCCAGGCCCGCACCTCGGGCGATTCGGCGGTCAGCCCCTCGGTGTATTCGCGTTGACGGCAACAGAATTCCTCGTAGCTGCCGGCCTGAGGCAGTTTTATCGGGGCTGCGCCGCCCGCCAGCGCGCCGTACATCATGTGGATCTCACCGAACAGCACACCCATGATCATCGGGTCGATGTAGAGGTGGGCGATGCTGGCGAAGAACGTGAAGTGGCTGCGTCGTTGGATGATCCCGAACCGGAAGCCGCCCCATTGCCGGGGGTCCGGTGTCCCGAGCACGAGATCGCGCAACTCGTCGGCGCTCAGCTCACCGCACCGCTGCGCCCGCACCGCGATATCGGCGGTATCGACGACCGAGTGGCGCACGAAGTCGCCCGCGCCGTGACGATCGAACCAGCTCCGGTAGGTGTCGTGACGGCGCAGGTGCGCGGTCAGAACGTGAGTCATGGCTCGGACATCGCAACGTCCCGCCACGTCCCAGGTGAAGATCATCAGCCGTGACATGTCCTGGCCGCGGGCCGCGTGATCGGCGAACCTCTCGAGGTGCTGGGCTTGTTGGAAGCTCGGTGGCACTGAACTGACCGGAGCGCAGGCAGCCTTGTCGACGGAGTCCGGCGAGGCGTCCCAGCGGACGACCTGCCCGGGGGCCGGCTGCCACTCGTCTATCGTTGCGATGCCAAACAAGCTGCTACTGCTCCTCACGGTCGCCAGTGGAACATTCGACGGTTCACCCAACCATGAATCTGGCCGATTCGGTAGCGTACCCACTACCCGTTTTTCCTTGGCCGTCGGAATCGCAAGAACCCGGGTAAAGCCGGCCGATCGACGATGGCCATTCTCAATTCAAGCCCGCGCCGTGAGCCCGGTGTCCACCTCAGCAATCTTGGTCCCAGCGTCCGGATTCACGCAGCATAAGCCCACATCTCCGTGCGTCCAGCGAGCGGCGGGTGCTGCCCCGGGGTTCGCCGGAGAACAAGTCCTCGGTCATGAATTCAACGTTCCCGGAGTTCGCCGTGCAATTGATCTACGAGGCTCACATATCCACTCGTCGGGGCGCCCCTGCCAAATCGGCTAGGAATGATCATCACAATCCGACCGCGATATTCATGAAAGGTGATCAGAACGGGACTGTTCACATTCTTTGGGTGGCGGTCGGCGCAATTCGGTCGCATTGACACGCGAGCGCTGCGGAGCCGGGTCGAGGCGGTCGCGACGGTCTGAACACCGTCGATGAACGGCGGCTGAGAACTCGCTGTACGTCGAGCATGGGCGTCGCGCAACGACACACAATTTTATTGAGTACGCAAGCAATCCAGCGCGCGGGATAGACCGCGCCGGGTCTTGGATATTTTCCCCACGCTCACGACAGGTGAATCCGCACTTCGATCCGTTCGGCCATCTAGCCGGATATTGACGCGCGTTCGCCAAACCTGGCCGGATGCCCGCCGGGGCCCGCGCTCGCCGTGGCCGGCGCCGTTGCTGATCTTGATTCCCTCCCCCGCCGTCTTGGCAGAAAGCGGGGCGGCGCGTCCGCCCGCTGGGCCCGCGACCGCCAATGGCGCAACGCCGATGGCAAACAGCCTGGCGGCCAATCGAATTTGCTCGCCAGTGGTCGAAATCACCTGTGGCCCAGGGCCCGGTCCTAGAGCGGCAGACCCAAGCGGAGCGCATCGGACCGGTAGCGGTCCACCCACTCCGCGGAACGCCGGTCAGCCTGACGTTCCAGGGCGGGATCCGGGGAGAGGGCCGGGTCCAGCGACAATGCCTCGAGAATCTCGCCCGCCACCTGACTCAGGTTGCGGGACAACACCGGATAGGACACCTCGATCGGGGCGATCTGCTCCTCGGCGAACCACGCGCGCCAGCCTTCTTCCTGGGCGCGAAGCAGCGTCACCAGGTGTCCAATCGCGCGGGGGTGGTACTCGGCGCGCGCATCCCGGCACGGCTCGGGCTTGCCGCGCCACACCCGCGTCTGCACCGCACGCCAGAACGACACCGCCTGGGACACCACGTCCGGACGATGCACATGGATGAAAAGTGGCTCCTCACCGATCACGTCGCGGATGGCCGAACGCAGGCCGTCGCCGGTGCGGTCGGGCAGGTCCTTGGCCCGGTTGAGCAGGACCGATGTCTGATTCCACATCAACTTCCCGCCCCAGATGCCATTGGGTGAACGTCCCACCGTGCGAACGTAATCGCGCCAGGCACGTCCCGAGGCGAGGTCCGGCGTGCCGGGATCGAACGGGTCGAGCAGACGGGTGATCGAGGCATCCTCGACGCCGGCGAACCACTCCCGCGGCTGGGGTGCCTGACTTGTGGTGGGGAGAAACTGGAAGAACTCCGCGGGATGCCCCGCCACGCCGGTAGAGCGCAGCGACTCGACCAGCAAGGTGCTTCCGCTGCGCTGCGAGGCCAGGACAAGGTACGACGTGGGCCTAGCGGACACTGGGAGCACCCCACGGGCCCGGCCGGGCCGCCGGCAACCATCGTTGTCGAAACACATTACGCAACAACACGAGATCCTTGTCGGTCATCGAAAGCGACGGTTGGCAGCCTAAGGCAGAGCCGCGACCGTGGGTGATCCCCGTTGGCTTCAAAGCAAATTCACAGGTGCGTGGCCGGGGTCCGGAGGTAACCGTCGCGCGACTACCGCGTCCAGAGTACGGTGCGTGAACATGTGGACGGCCGTGGTGGTGATGGCGGTCGCGGTGATCTTCGAACCCATCCGAATCGGTTTGGGCGTATTGATGCTCAACCGACCGAACCCGCTTCGGCAACTCGTGGTTTTCCTGTGCGGCGGGTTCACCATGGGCATCGGGGTCGGACTGGTGGTCCTGTTCGTCCTGCAGTCCACTCCCCTGGCCACTCCCGGCAGGCTCTCCGTGGGCGGGGTGCAGATTGCGGTCGGGATCGCCGTGCTGTTGTTCGCTGCCGCTTTCGCGGCGACCGGGGGCGCGCGCGCCCCGGCCCGACAGCCCGCAATTGCCTTGGCGGCCAACAGTGCTGCCTCACCAGTCGCCGAGGAAACATCGGCGAACGAACCGAGCACGCCGGGCCGGGCCCGTCGGCTACTCACCGGGGATTCGCTGTGGGTGGCCTGGTGCAGCGGGCTGCTCACTGCGTTGCCGTCGGCCAACTACCTGGGAGCCATGGCGGTGATCCTGGCGGCGGGAGTCGACCGTCCCGCCCAGGCGCTGGCGTTGGTCCTGTTCAACGTCGTCGCGTTCGTCCTGGTGGAGATCCCGCTGGTGAGTTATGTGGCGGCGCCGCAACGGACTCTGGCCGCCATGACCACGATCCACGCCTGGCTGTCGACCCGGCCCCGACGCGACATCGCGGCCCTGATCGCCGCCAGCGGTGTCGTGGTTCTGGCGCTGGGTCTGATACGAAGCCTCGTCTGATGACGCTGCAACCGTTAGGCTCTGCGAAGGAGGACGCATGAACAGATTGTTCGCGGCAATGGTGGCCGCGGGCCTGGTGGGTTCGGGGACTTTCCTGGGCGCCGGGTTCGCCGCGGCGGAGACCGCCGTCATCGTTCCCGGCACCTCGCCCTCGCCTTACCCGGCGCTGCGGGCGCTGTACCACTTCGATCCGGCCAGCCGGGTGGCCATCGGCCAGAACTACTACGACAGCGCCGGTGCCCCGCGCAAGGTCGTCCCCTATCCGGGCAGCCTATGGCCGATCACCGGGAAAGACTCGCCCACATTGGGCAATTCGGTCGCGATCGGCGCCGACACGCTCGGCGGCACCATCCGTGACACCGAGGGGCCGGTCGCGGTCACCGGACTTTCACAGGGCGTGCTGGCGTTGAACGCCGAGCAGAACCGCCTCGCCCACGACCCGAGCGCCCCCGGCCCCGATGAGCTCACCTTCATCAAGGCCGGCAACCCCGATCGACTGTTCACCAAGTACTTCCGGCCCGGCACCCATCTGCCGGGTCTCGACTACACCGTGCCGGTGCCGGCCGAAAGCCAGTACGACACCGTCGAGATCGTCGGGCAGTACGACATCTTCAGCGACCCGTTGGACCGCCCCGGGAACCTGGTGGCGTTGGCCAACGCGATGGCCGCCGGCGGTAAGAACCACACGGCCACGGCATTTTCCAGCCCCGCCGACATCAGACCCGAGGATGTCAGGGTGAGCACCAACAGTCGCGGCGCCACGACCACCACCTACTACCTGCGGGCCGAGGAACTGCCGCTCGTGCAGCTGCTGCGGGACTCCGGGGTCCCCGACGACATGGCCGACGAGATGGAACGAGTGCTGCGCCCGGTCGTCGATCGCGCCTACGGTCCGGCGCCCGCTCCCGTCCGCCCAGCGCTGCGCCTGCCCGATCTGCCGAATGTGGTGGTGCCCAACGTCGCGCCCGTGACCATCCCGATCAACGCGGCCAGCAACGTCGTGTCGGCGGCGAATGCGGTGCGGGTCCTGTCTCAGTTGGGTAATGCGCTGCCGGACAAGCCGGCCCCGAAGCTCGGCCTGCTACCGAAGAAGAACCCCCTGCCCAAGATCGGCATCTTGCCCAAGGGGAAGAAGAGGCGCTGATTCGGGTTTGCCCGGTCACCGAGCGGTCGGCTTCTGCCGCGACGGCCACCAGTTGGCCTTACCGATCAGGGTGGCCGCCGCCGGCACCGTGATCGTGCGTACCACGAACGTATCCAGCAGTAGACCGACGCCGACGACGAAGCCGGATTGCACCATGGTGCTGATGCTGCTGAACAGCAGCCCGAACATGGTGGCCGCGAAGATCAGACCGGCCGCGGTGATCACGCCGCCGGTCGAGCCCACGGTGCGGATCACGCCCAGCCGCAACCCGACCCCGGATTCCTCCCTGATCCGGGAGATCAGCAGCATGTTGTAGTCGGCGCCCACCGCGACCAGGATGATGAACGTCAATCCCGGTACGCTCCAGTGCATTTCCTGGCCCAGCAGGAACTGGAACACGATGGCGCCGATGCCAAGGGCGGACAGGTAGGACAGCACGACAGACAGGATCAGGTAGATCGGCGCAACGATGGCCCGCAACAGCACCACCAGGATCATCAGCACCACCAGGATCGTTACCAGCACGATCAACCGGATATCGCTGTTGTAGTAGTCGCGGGTGTCCCGCAGTACCACCGGGTAACCCACCACCGAGACGGAGGCCTCGGCCAGCGTCGTATTCGGTTGTGCACCCTGGGCGGTCCGGACGATGTCATTGACCTGGTCCATGGCCTCGGTGCTGAACGGATTGAGGTCGGTCTGCACCAGGTACCGAACCGCGTGACCATCCGGGGAGATGAACAGCTTCGCGGCCTTCTTGAATTCATCGATACCGAAGCTCTCCGGCGGCACATAGAAGCCGGCCATCGCCGGCGTCGTCGCGTCCTGCTCGAGGGCCAGCAGGAACTGGGATGCCTGGGCGAGTCCGCTGCTCATTTCCAGGGTTTCGTCCACCAGCAGTTCGACGCCGTCGGCCACCTGACGGCTGGCGTCGGCCAGGGTGTCGGCGCCCTGTTGAAAGCCGTTCAGGCGAGCCTGCAGACCGCTGGGGTTGTCGGCACCGAGGGAACGCAGCGCGCCGCCGGCCAGTTCGACCGCGCGTCGTAGATTCGTCGTGGTCTTCGCCAGGGTCTGGGTCGCCTCGGTGTCGCGCAACTGCCGGGCCAGGTCCGCCAACCGGTCGAAGGTGCCGTCCTTGCTGGCGCGGTCCAGGCGGGCCAACTGAATTCGGGCGTTGGCGCACCCCGGGTCGAGATCGCAGATGGGGCTGGCATTCAGCGCGCCGAGTACCGGGACGATCCAGTCGAAGCTGTTCTTCATGTTGGTCAGGTTCAGCCCGATGGCCTCCCCCAGCGACCGCATGTCCCCGATGAGCCGCGTCGCGTTGTCGATGTTTCGCAGGGTCTCGTTACCGCCGACGACGGTCTGCACGTTCGAGAGCACCCCGACCAGGTTGCGCGCCTTGGTGATCGCGGTGGTGATCTCGCCGCGGACGTCACCGAGGCTGTCGGCGAGTTCGTCCGCCCCCGAGCGGAGCTTGCCCAGATCCCGCGAGTTCCGGTCGATTTCTGCGGATCCCTCGCCGAGTTGCTTGCCCACCTCGCCGGCCTGATAGGCCACCTTGGCCTGCTCCAGTGGCGCGCCCGTGGGCCGAGTGATGCCGCGCACCATCGCGATCCCCGGCACCTGGCTGATGCGCTGCGCCATCTGTTCGAGGTCGGCCAGGGCCTGCGGGGACCGCAGATCGTGCGGCGACTGGATCACCAGGTACTCGGGAATCACCGAGTTGAGCGGAAAGTGTTGCTCCAGCGCGGCATACCCCAGGGAACTCTGCGCCGCCGCCGGCAGCGCCTTGCGGTCGTCGTAGTTGTAGGTGGCGAACGTCATGGCGCCCGCCAGGATGGCCAGCACCAGCAGGCTGGCCAGCAGGTGCGCGCGGGGGCGCCGGACGATGCGGATCCCCGAGCGCCGCCAGAACCGGGTGGTCAGATCCTTGCGCGGGCTGATCCAACCGCGGCGCCCGACCAACACGATGATCGCCGGCAGCAGCGTCACCGCACCCAGGAAGGCGATCACGATCGCGATCGCCAGCGCCGGGCCCACCGAGGCGAACAGTCCGAGGCTGGTGAAGGACATCCCGAGGAACGTCACGGCGACCGTCGCGGCCGACGCCGCGATCACCTTCCCGATCGAGGACAGCGCCATCTGCAGGGCGGTATCGGAACCGTAGCCGGCCCTGAGGAAGTCGTGGTAGCGGCTGATCAGGAATACCGCGTAATCGGTGCCTGCGCCCACCATCATGCCGCTCATGAAGACGATGGTCTGGTTGGCGATCCCGAGGCCCAGTTGTGCGGCACCGGCCACGGCGGGTTGCGCGACCACGACCGCCAGACCGATCGAGATCAGCGGCAGGAACATCGTCACGGGATTGCGGTAGATGAGCAGCAGGATCAACAGGACCAGGACGGTGATCGCCGCCTCGATCACGAACAGGTCGCGTTCCCCGACCACGTTGAGGTCGGCGACGGTGGCCGCGGGGCCGGTGAGATACGCCGTCAGCGTGGACCCCTCGACGGTCTGCTCGACGATGTCGGCGACCCGCGCGAACGCTTCTTTCGAGCGCGGGGTGCCCAGTCCGCCCTCGAGGTTGATCGGCAACAGCCACGCCTGACCGTCCTGGCTGCTCATCGCCTCCCGCAGGGCCGGCGCGCTCAGGAAGTCCTGCAGCGTCGCATCATCGGGTTCCTGCTCGCGGATGGTTTCCACGAGTGTTCGGTAGGTCTGCTCGTCGGCGCGTCCCAGGCCCTCGTCGTTGACGAGCACCACCACGACGAAGCTGTCGGTGCCGGACTGCTGGAAGGCATTCAGCATGGCCGTGCTCGCGGCCATGGCCGGCGAGTCGGCGGGCAGGATGGCCACGGGATGTTCCTCGGCCATCTGCTTGAGCGTCGGCATACTCAGCGGCAGCACGACCGCGAGCGTCACCCACAGCCCGATGAGCGCCCACGGCCAGCGGACCGCGAACCTCCCGATCATGCCGAAGACGCCCGTGGTCTCGGCAGCCTCGTCGGTGAGGGTTGCCGCGTCGGGTGTCGGGTCCGCCGTCACTCCTGCCCGACGGCTTGCGGAACCCTCGTCGGCGCCCGCGGCGATGCCGCGGGATCAGTGATGCGGTCGCACACCGACTTCAGGGCGGCGACGTAGCGCTGCACGGATTCTCGGGCCACCGGGTTCTTCGGGAACACCACGGTGGCGACCGTCTCACCGAACCGTCCCACCAGGGTGCTCAACGGGTAGGTGACCCGACCGTCGCTCAGGGTGGCGATCTGCACGCCGTCCATCAAACTGGTCAGCAGCGGCGCCAACGGCCCTGAACTGGCGTCGAAGAAGTTGAGCATCGGGAACAGCGGCCGCGGCGGGGTCAGCCATGGGGCAAGTTCGACGACCCGCTCGAACGGGACGTTGGCCATCGGTTTGCCGGCGTCGAAACACCGTTGGGCGGCCCGGGCACTGTCGGCGAACGACGTCCCCGCCACCGGCACAGTGAGCGGGATCAACCCGGTGAACCAGCCCTGCGTGGTTAGCTCCGCCGGACCGGACCGGGTGTCGATGGGAGTCAGGCTGTGATAAGTGTCCAGGCCGGTCAGGTCGTGCAATGCGTGGCCGGCGCAGGCGATCAGGCCGCCGATGAACCGGGCCCCGGCCGCCACACAGATCTCCTCGAAGCGCTGCGTCTGCTCCTCGTCCATCAACCGCACGGTGATGAGATCGCCGGTACTGGAGGTCCTCTGGTCCTCGACCTGCAGCGGGAACCGCGGGAACGAGCCGTCATTGCGTTCGGCGAAGTCGATCCAGACTCGGACCTCGTCGGTGTCGAGGCTCAGCGCGGAGGTGAACTCACGCTGGCTCAGGCAGTACTGCTCGTACTGGCCGGCGTCGGGCAGCTGCACCGGGGGCGCACCCGATATCAGCGCGCTGTACATCAGCTGGAACTCCATCAGACCGACACCGACGAACTGCCCGTCCACATGCAGATGGTCGATGCTCGCCCAGAAGGTGAAGCTCTCGGCGGACTGGATCACCCCGAACCGAAAACAGTCCCACTGCAGCGAATCCGGGGTGTCGATCACCCGCGCGCGCAGCTGTTCCGGGGTCTGTTCACCGTGCCGGGCCGGGGCGAAGGTGATGTCGGCAGTCTCCGGCATGGTGTGCCGCACGATGTCCCCGGCACCGCGGTACTCGAACCAGCTCCGGTAGGTGCTGTGCCGGCGCAGGTGATTGTTGATCACGTACGTCATGGCGCGGATGTCACAGCGGCCGGGCAAGACGCAGGCGGCGATGAACAACCGGGAATGGTCTACGCCGCGCGCCGCCTGATCGACGAAGCTGCGCAGATGCCGGGCCTGAATGTAGCTGGCCGGCACCGGGCTTGGCGGTGCGGCCTGCGCTTCGGTCAGCGTTGCCGCCGCCGGTTGCCACGTGACCAGCGAGCCGGGCTGCGGGTTCCACTCCTCGATGGACGCGATCTCAATGGGACCCAGTAACAACCGTTCCTCCTGTCATCCCACGGACGCGGTTTCCTGCGGTGCGAGCTTGTCGCACAGGTGGTCGGCCAACCCGCGGATGGTGGTGATGGCCATCGAATTTATCCGGACTCCGGTCTCGGCCTCGATGCGCGTGCGCAACTCCAGGTTGCCCAGGGAGTCCAGTCCGTATTCGGGCAGCGGCCGGTCGGGGTCCACCGAGCGGCGCAGCAGCAGGCTGACCTGTTCGGAGATCACCCGCCGCAGGTGGGTGGGCCACTCCTCGCGCGGCATCGCGTTGAGTTCGGTGCGCAGCCGGCTCTGCTCGCTGCCGCCGCGGCTCGCGGCCTTGAACAGCTCGGCGAACGGCGTGCGTTGGGCGAAGGCCGTCAGCCACGGGGCACCCATGATGGGCGCATAGCCGCTGTAAGCGCGGTTGTAGCGCAGGATCTCGGCGAACGCGTAGGCGCCCTCGTCCGGTTCGATCGACGCATCGCCGTCGGCCATCGCGGTGCCGCGGCCGATCTCCGCCCAGGCACCCCACGCGATGGCGGACGCCGGCAGGCCCTGGGCCCGACGCCAATGCACGAACGCGTCGACCCAGCTGTTCGCCGCGGCGTAGGCGCCCTGCCCCGGGGATCCGACCAGCGCGGCGGCCGAGGAGAACACGCAGAACCAGTCCAGCGGCTGGGATGCGGTGGCCGCGTGCAGATTCCACGCGCCCTCGGTCTTGGGTGTCCAATCCCGGCCGAGCAGGTCATCGGTGATGTTGGTCAGCGTCGCGTCCTCGACCACCGCGGCCGCGTGCAGGACGCCGCGCAGCGGCAGACCGGTGCCGGTTGCGGCGGTGACCATCCGGGTGACTGCCTGCGGATCGGTGATATCGCCGCACTCCACCACGATGTCGCCGCCGGCGGCGCGGATCAGTTCGATGGTCTCCTGCGCCTTGACGCTGGGCTGACTGCGGGAGGTCAATACGATGCGGCCGCAACCTGCCTCGGTCATCTTCTCCGCGAGGAACAATCCCAACCCACCGAGTCCGCCGGTGATGACGTAGGCGCCGTCGGTCCGGAACACCGGAACGTCGGCCGGGTCCACCACCGCCTGGAACTGACCACCGCGCGGAATGTCCAGCAGCAGCTTGCCGGTGTGCTGCGCGCCGCCCATCGCCCGGATCGCGCTTGCCGCATCGGCCAGCGGATAGTGGGTACTGCGCGGCATCGGCAGATACCCCTCGGCCGTCAGCGCGAAGACCTTCTTCAGCAGATCGCGCATGACCGCCGGATGGGTGACCGACATCAGCGCCAGGTCAACGGCGTAGAACGTCAGGTTCCGCCGGAACGGGAACAGGCCGACGCGGGTGTCGCCGTAGATATCCCGCTTGCCGATCTCGACGAAGCGTCCGTTGAAGCTCAGCAGTTCCAGCCCGGCCCGCTGCAACGGACCGGTGACCGAGTTCAGCACGATGTCGACGCCGTAGCCGTCGGTATCGCGCCGGATCTCCTCGGTGAACGACACGCTGCGTGAGTCGTAGACGTTGTCGATCCCCCAGTCCCGCAGCAACTGTCGGCGCTTCTCGCTGCCGGCGGTGGCGTAGATGGTGGCCCCCGCGGCGCGGGCGATGGCGATCGCGGCCTGCCCGACCCCGCCGGTCCCGGAGTGGATCAGCACCTTGTCGCCGGCGGTGATCTTGGCCAGATCGTGGAGTCCGTACCAGGCGGTGGCGGCGGCCGTGGCGACCGCGGCCGCCTGCTCCTCGCTCAGGCCGTCGGGTAGCGGAACGGCCAGGTCGGCGTCGCAGGTGACGAAGGTCGCCCAGCAGCCGTTGCCGGAGACGCCGCCGACGTGGTCGCCGACCCGGTGGGTGGTGACACCCGGGCCGACGGCGGTGACGACACCGGCGAAGTCGGTGCCGAGTTCGGGCAACCGTCCCTCGAAGCTAGGACACTGCCCGAACGCCACGAGGACGTCGGCGAAGTTGATGCTCGACGTGGAGATGGCGACCTCGATCTGTCCGGGCCCCGGCGGGACCCGGTCGAACGCGACGAACTCCAGCGACTCGAGGTCACCGGGGTTGCGCACGTGCAGGCGCATGCCGCCCTGGCGATTGTCCACCGCGATGGTGTGCCGCTCGTCGGCCTGCAGCGGTGCGGGCGTCAGCCGTGCCGTGTACCACTGCCCGCCCCGCCAGGCGGTTTCGTCCTCGGCGGAGCCGCTGAGCAGTTGCGCTGCCACCAGGTCGATCTCGGTGGCGTCGTCGACGTCGACCTGGGTGGCGCGACTGTGCGGATACTCCATCGCGAGAACCCGCACCAGGCCCCGTAGACCGGCGTGGGCCAGGTTCGGCGTGTCGCCGTCGGTTACGGTCTGGGCGGCCTTGGTCAGCACGTAGAGCCGCGGCAGATCGTCGCTCGCTCCGACCAGGGCCTGGGCGATGTGCATGACGTGGCGCACGCACTGCTGGCCGCGGTCGGCCGAATGCTCCTGTGGCACGGGACCGTTGGGTGTCATGACGACCACGCCGGCGCAGGACCGATCCCCGAGAGTCGTCGACAGCGCGTCGGCCGCGACCGTGCGGTCGGTCCCCACCGGCCAGTCGAAGGCCACGATCTCGGCGCCCGCGCCGGCCAGTGCCGCGGACAGTCCCGTGGCGTAAGCGTCCTGCGGATTGCCCGCGGTGATCACCAACCAGGTGCCGGCGTCTCCGGTCGGTGCGGCGGGTACCTCGCGGGGCGACCAGTCGATGCCGAGCAGGCGCTCGTTGAGGCGGCGCGCGGCGCGTCCCTCGACGGACATCCCGGTGCCCAGGCGCAGGCCGTGGGCACTGAGCACCACCACACCCTGCTCGTCGAGGATCTGGAGGTCGGCGCGGATGCCGTCGTGGTCGGCGCCGGTGATCTCGACCAGGCAGTACCGGGCGTGCCGGGTCGAACCCGGAGCCCGCAATCGCTCGACACCCAACGGGAGCAACAACCCGCCGCCCGCGGCGTGCTGGGCGACCGGATGCGCCAGCACCGCCTGGAAGCACGCGTCGAGCAGCGCGGGGTGCACGCGGTACCCGCCCTGCTGCGAACGCAGCGGGCCGGGCAGCGCGACCTCGGCGATGATCGTCTGCGAGGCGTCCTCGAGGTTCTCGGCATCGGCGATGTAGGCCGCCGTCAAGCCGGCGAAGGCGGCCCCGTGGTGTACACCGACGGCGTCGAACGCCGAACGCAGGTCCGCGCCCTCCACCCGGTGCGGGTGCGCGGCCAGCAGTTCGCTCAGGTCGTACTGAGCTGGCGCGACGGCGTTCTCGGCCGCGGTCAGCGTCGCGGAGGCGCGCGGAATGCGTTCGCCGGCGTCGTAGGTCTCCACCGAGAACTCCACGACACCCGGCGAGGCCACCGTCGCGATCGCCGAGACTGGTGCCTGTTCGTCGAGCAACAGCATCTGTTCGAAGGCGATGTCACGCACCTCGGCGTCCTCGCCGAGCACCGTCTGGGCCGCGGCCAACGCCAGTTCGCAGTAGGCCGCGCCGGGCAGCACCGCGACGTTGTGCACCTGGTGGTCGGACAACCACGGCTGCGCCTCGGTGCCCACCTCGCCGTACCAGACGTGGCGTTCCGGTTCCTCCGGCAGCAGCACGTGCGAGCCCAGCAGCGGGTGCACCGCCATGCTGCAGGCGCCCCGGACCGGACCCTCGACCGCGTTACGGTCCAACAGCAGCGGTTGATGCGTCCAGGTCGGAAGCGGCACGTCCACCAGCCGACCGGGCGGGTACAGCACTGCGAAATCGACTGCCGCACCGGCACCGTGGATGTGAGCGACCAGGGACAACAGGCCGTCGGGGAGCGCCTGTTCGCGACGCATGGCCGCGAACATGGCCAGCGGGACGTCGACACTGCGCGCGGTCTGATCGACGGCGTGGGTCAGCAGTGGGTGCGGCGAGAGTTCGGCGAAGACGCGGTAGCCGTCCTCGAGCGCGGCCTGCACGGCCGCGGCGAACCGTACGGTGTGCCGCAGGTTGTCCGCCCAGTACCAGCTGTCGAGTTCGGGCACATCGCGCGGGTCGTAGGAGGTGGCCGAGTAGTAGGCCACCTCCGGCGTCAGCGGCGTGATGTCGGCCAGCGCGTCGGTGAGATCATCGAGGATCGGGTCCACGTAGGACGAATGCGAGGCCACGTCCACGGCGATCTCCCGCGCCATCACGTCGCGGGCCTCCCAGCCTGCGACGAGATCGCGAATGGACTCCGCGGCGCCGCCGACCACCGTGGATTCCGGCGAGGCGACGACGGCCAGACTGACGTCGGTCACACCCCGTGCGGCAAGTTCCGAAAGCACCTGGGATGCCGGTAGTTCCACCGAGGCCATCGCGCCGGCGCCGGCGATCGTGGCCATCAACTTGGAACGCCGGCAGATCACCCGTACGCCGTCGGCCGGCGAGAGCGCCCCGGCGACCACCGCGGCCGCGACCTCGCCCATCGAGTGGCCGATGACCGCGCCCGGCACCACGCCGCGGGACCGCATGGCCGCCGCGAGCGCGACCTGCACCGCGAATACCGTCGGCTGAATCCGGTCGATGCCGGTCACCGTCTCGGTCGCGGTGAGCGCCTCGGTCACCGAGAAGCCCGATTCCGCGGCGATCAGCGGTTCGAGCGCCGCCACGGTCGCCGCGAACTCCGGTTCGGTGGCCAGCAGTTCGGTGCCCATCGACGCCCATTGCGAGCCTTGCCCGGAGAACACCCACACGGGACCGCGGTCGTCCTGCCCCACCGCCGGGGTCAATCCGACCTCCGCCGTGCCGAGTTCACGCAGTGCGGCCTGCAGTTCGGCGAGGTCGCCGGCGATCACACCGGTGCGCACCGAGCGGTGGCCCCGCCGCCGGGCCAAGGTGTAGGCGACGTCGGCCGGGTCGAGTTCGTCGCCGCGTTCGGCCAGCCACCGCGCGAGCCGCTCGGCGGTTCGGCCCAGTTCCTCGGCCGAACTCGCAGACAGCGGGAACAGCAGCCGGCCGGCGGGCACGCCGGGCGCCGCCGCGGGAACCGTCGGCGCGGGCGGTTGCTCGACGATGGCGTGCACGTTGGTGCCGGACAATCCGTAGGACGAGACCGCGGCCCGACGGGGTACGCCGCCATTCAGCGGCCAGGGCGTCATCTGCTCCGGCACAAAGACTTTGGTGTCGATGGCGGCCATCTCATCGGGCAGGGCCGTGAAATGCAGATTCTGGGGCACCACGCCGTGGTTGACCGCTAGCACCGCCTTGAGGAAGCCCAGTGCACCGGCGGCCGACTGGGTGTGTCCGAAGTTGGTCTTGAGCGAGGACAGTGCGCAGGGCCCCTCGGTGCCGTAGACGGCGGCCACACTCGCGTATTCGAGCGGGTCGCCGACCGGTGTTCCGGTCCCGTGCGCCTCGACCATCCCGACGGTGGCGGCCTCGATACCGGCAGCCTGCAGCGCGGCGCGGTATACCCCCACCTGGGCGTCGGTCGAGGGAGTGGCGATGTTGACGGTGCGACCGTCCTGGTTGGACGCCACGCCGCGAAGTACCGCGAGAATCCGGTCGCCGTCGCGCTGCGCGTCGTCAAGTCGCTTGAGCAGCA
The DNA here is from genome assembly GCA_023460175.1 of Actinomycetes bacterium. Taxonomy (GTDB): domain Bacteria; phylum Actinomycetota; class Actinomycetes; order Mycobacteriales; family Mycobacteriaceae; genus Mycobacterium. Next base: position 18,972 of record JAEWRC010000024.1, on the reverse strand, counting down.
CCACCGCGCAGCCCTCGGCCGAGACGAACCCGTCGGCGGCCACGTCGAAGGCGCGACATCGGCCGGTGGGCGAGAGCATTCCGGCCGCCGATCCGGAGGCCGCCTTTCGGGGCTCGAGCAGCACCGACACCCCACCGGCCAGGGCGAGATCGCTCTCCCCGTCGAGCAGGCTCCGGTACGCCAGGTGCACGGCCGTCAGGCCGGACGAGCATGCGGTGTCGACGGTCAGGGCGGGTCCGTGCGCGCCGAGCGCATAGGCGATCCGGCCCGAGGCGAGACTGAAGCTGGTTCCGGTGAAACCGTAGGGGCCCTCCAGCGATCCGGTATCGGCGGCCAGGTAGGCGTAGTCGTTGTGGGTAACCCCCATGAAGACACCGGTTTTGGTCCCGGCCACCGCGGTCGGGTTGATGCCGCCGTGCTCGACGGCCTCCCAGGCGGTTTCGAGCAGCAGACGGTGCTGCGGATCGATGGCCACCGCTTCGCGTTCGCTGATGCCGAAGAACTCGGCGTCGAAACCGCCTACGTCGTCGAGGAATGCGCCGTACTTGGACACCGAGCGACCCGCAACACCGGGTTCCGGATCGTAGTACTCCTCGGGATCCCAACGGTCGGTGGGGATTTCGACCACCAGGTCGTCTCCGCGTAGCAGCGCCGACCACAACTCGTCGGGTGAGTTGATGCCGCCGGGCAGCCGGCAGCCCAACCCGATGACTGCCACGGGAGTCGCAGGTGTCCTATCCACGTATTCAAACCCCATTCTTCTGCTCGCGGTCGGCGAGGAGACAAATCGCCACACTAGGCCGAATTCCACCGCCGTGGGTGGGTCCGATTTCGAGCCGATGCCTATCGTGACTCTAGGTGCGGTTCGGAAGCCTAGCCCCTCCCGATGACGCATCTGCCAATTTTTGGGCGAATTGATGGTTCCATGCGACATCTCTCAATGGGCCGCCACGGTATCCGCAGTCGTGCGGACCGTGCGTGCCCAATGGTGTTGAAATAGGCTGGTAGGCAGGTACTTTCAGATATCCTCGGGCGAACTGGCCCGCCGCCGGCGACTCCGCCGGCGCCCCGGTCAAACTTTGCTTTCGCAATAGGTAGCAAACGTTTATGCTTGCATCGGGAACTAGCTATGAGTCTGCTGTGAGTCGCCGCTTCAGCAACTCGCCGCCACCGCGACACCGTTGTGTTTTACCCAGTGAGGCGGTCGGATGCGCGCCAACGGTGAATTCCCGCGAACCACAGGCGGTTTGCGAGATGGGCAGGTCGTCCCGGCCGGCAGTGGTTGAACACCACGTCAGGAACCCTCGTGGCTACCCGTGCGCACGTAGCGCACACCACCTCTGGTTAAGTCGAGACGGCGACGACAACCGGCGTTGTCCGGCAGGTGAATACCGAATCCGAATCAGCCCACCGCGGAGGTGGATTCCTTCCAGTACGGCGCACCCTGCTCGGCGATCGGGTCGAAACCATGCGAGCGCGCGATGCCCGCGGCGCGACGGATCAACGCCGCGGTCGCCACGAAGCCGGCCTGATCGGGGACCACGAACGGGGTCAGCAGCCGGTTGTGCACCACCGAGAACGACAGCCCCAGGCTCGGCACCGCCCAGCCGACCGAACCGCCGAGGCCGACGTGGCCGAAGCCGGGCAGCACACCGGGAATGGGGATGGCGTGGTAGCCGAGGTGGAACGCCATCGGCATCCCGACGCTGTGGTCCAGTCGCAGGCTGCGACGCCCCGTCAGGCCCGCGGCGATCTGCGGTGACAGGTACTCGGCGTCGTCGATGACGCCGCCGTTGGCGATGGCACCGTACATCTTCGCCAGGCCGCGCGCGGTGGCCACTCCGTTGGCCGAGGGAATCTCGCTGTCCAGCAACGGGATATCGCCCTGCACAACGGCTTTCATCCCCGGGAAGTACAGCGCCCCGAAGCCGGCGGTCATCTGCAGCATCGCTGCGCGCGGGGCCAGGAAGTTGAACACCGGGTTCTGGATGTTCATCTGCGGATGGATGATCTGGGCCGGCCGGGTGGGGGCGTCGGCCGAGGGCCGCCCGAGATGGATGCCGTCGGTGTTCAGCGGGGCCGCGACTTCTTCGCGGAACAGCTGTCGCATGCCCTTGCCGGTCACCGCCCGTGCGACCCCGGCGAGCAACCAGCCGTAGGTGACCGCGTGGTAGGCCGGCTTGCCACGCAACTGGGATGCGGGTGCGGCCGCGATCCACTCCTCCATGCGCTGGTGGTCCATGATGTCGGCCTTGCCCAGGCCGTTGAGATGCGACAGCCCAGCCCGGTGACTCATGATCTCGCGGACGGTGATGTCGGCCTTGCCGTTGGCGCCGAACTCCGGCCAGTACTCGGCCACCGGGGTGTCGTAATCGAGTAGTCCGCGATCCACCAGGCGGTGGATGACCGTCGAGGCCACCCCCTTGGTCGCGGAGAACACCATGGCCCCGGTGTCGGCGGTCCAGCGTTGCCGGCCGCGGCGGTCCGACCAGCCGGTCCAGATGTCCACCACCGGCTTTCCGTCGAGATAGACCGCCAGCGCACCACCGCCGAATTTACGGTGCGGGAACATGCTGGCGAAGGTGCGCACCGCGCAGGAGAACCTGGGGTCGGCCGCGCCGCCCACACCGTCGGGAAGCGCTACGCTGCGCTCCCAAGCAGATGCTTTGCTCACCTAGCCAAATCTACCCGCCGGAGCGAGCAAACAAACATGCAGTTATCGAACTGTTAGTCTCGGTCACCGTTGCTCGACTACTCCGCGGCGGCGTCCAGGATGCGGGCGGCCGCCAGCGCCGGGGTCAACTCGCCCTCCCGGACCTGCCGTTCGACCTCGCCGCGGATCCCCTTCACCTCGGGATGTGCCAGCACCCGGTCGAGCACCGCGTCGTGGACCATCGCCCAGGTCCACTCGACCTGTTGGGTGCGCCGGCGCGCCTCGAACTCGCCGGCCGCGGTCAGGACCTCGCGGTGCTTCAGCACGCTGTCCCACAGCTCCGCCAGGCCGGTGCCCTCCAGGGCGCTCATGGTCAACACCGGGGGGCGCCAGAGCACTTCGCGCGGGTAGATCAGCCGGATCGCACCGGACAGTTCCCGCGCGGCCTTCTTGGCCTCCATCACGTGGTTGCCGTCGGCCTTGTTCACCACGATGATGTCGGCGAGTTCCAGCACGCCCTTCTTGATGCCCTGCAACTGATCTCCGGTGCGGGCCAGCGTCAGGAAGACGAAGGTGTCCACCATGCCGGCCACGGTGACCTCGGACTGCCCGACGCCGACCGTCTCGACCAGGATGACGTCGAATCCGGCCGCCTCCAACAGGACGATGGTCTCGCGAGTCGCGCGGGCCACCCCGCCGAGTGTGCCCGAGGTCGGCGAGGGTCGGATGTAGGCGTCCGGGTGTGCCGCCAGCCGCGACATCCGGGTCTTGTCGCCCAGGATGGACCCGCCGGTCCGGGTCGACGACGGGTCCACCGCGACCACCGCCACCCGGTGGCCCTGGTCCATGAGGTACATGCCGAGCGCCTCGATGGACGTCGACTTGCCGACCCCGGGAACCCCCGTGATGCCGATGTGCATGGCCGAACCGGCCTCCGGCATCAGGGCCAGCAGCAACTCTTGGGCCTGCGCGCGGTGGTCGGCGCGGGTCGACTCCACCAGGGTGATGGCGCGGGCCAGCGCGGCCCGGTCACCGTGCCGGATGCGGCCGGCGAGTTCGTCTGTGCTCAGTGCCGACGGGGCTGTCATCGCGATCAGGCGGTGCCGCTCAAGTCGTAGCCCAGCCGTTCGGCCAGCTTGGCCAGCAGGCCCGTCGCGGCATCGGCGATCACCGTCCCGGGCGGGAAGATCGCATTGGCCCCGGCGGCGTAGAGCTCCTCGAAGTCCCCCGGCGGGATCACGCCGCCGACGACGATCATGATGTCGGGACGGCCCACCTCGGCCAGCGCGTCGCGCAGCGCGGGGACCAGGGTCAGGTGACCGGCCGCCAGCGAGGACACCCCGACCACGTGCACGTCGTTGTCCGCTGCCTGGCGGGCCACCTCGTCCGGCGTCGAGAACAGCGAGCCGACGTCGACGTCGAAGCCCAGGTCGGCGAACGCCGTCGCGATCACCTTCTGGCCGCGATCGTGGCCGTCCTGGCCCATCTTCGCGACCAGGATGCGGGGGCGCCGCCCGTCGGCCTCGGCGAACTTCTCCACCAGCGCGGTCGCGTTGTTGATTCCGTCCACGTTCTGACTATTCCCCACCTCGTCGCGGTATACCCCGGCGATGGTCCGGATCTCGGCCTGATGGCGCCCGAAGACCTTCTCCAACGCATCGGAGATCTCGCCGAGGGTGGCCTTGGCCCGGGCGGCGTCGATGGCCAGCGCCAGCAGGTTGTTGCCCAGGCCGTCGTCCCCGGCGGGGCCGGTCGCCGCGGCGGCGCGGGTCAGCTCGTCGAGCGAGGCCTGACAGGCCGCCTCGTCGCGCTCGGCGCGCAGCTGCTCGAGCTTGGCCAACTGCTCGGCGCGCACTCGGCTGTTCTCGACCTTGAGGACCTCGATCTCCTGGTCCTCGTCGACCTGGTACTTGTTGACGCCGATCAGCGGCTGGGCGCCGGAGTCGATGCGCGCCTGCGTGCGCGCGGCGGCCTCCTCGATGCGCAGCTTCGGGATGCCGTCGTCGATGGCCTGGGCCATGCCGCCGTGCTCGGCGACCTCGGCGATGTGGGCCCGGGCGCGTTCGGCCAGCTGATGGGTGAGCCACTCCATGTAGTAGGAGCCGCCCCACGGATCGATGGGCCGGGTGGTGCCGGACTCCTGGGCCAGCAGCAGCTGGGTGTTGCGCGCGATGCGCGCGGAGAAGTCGGTGGGCAGCGCCAGCGCCTCGTCCAGCGCGTTGGTGTGCAGCGACTGGGTGTGGCCCTGGGTCGCGGCCATGGCCTCCACACAGGTGCGGGCGACGTTGTTGTACACGTCCTGTGCGGTCAGCGACCAGCCCGAGGTCTGCGAATGCGTGCGCAGCGACAGCGATTTCGCGTTCTTGGGGTCGAACTGCGCCACCAGCTCGCTCCACAACAGCCGGCCGGCACGCAGCTTGGCGACCTCCATGAAGAAGTTCATCCCGATGCCCCAGAAGAACGACAGGCGGGGGGCGAACTTGTCGATGTCCAGACCGGCTTCCAGGCCCGCCTTGATGTACTCCACCCCGTCGGCCAAGGTGTAGGCCAGCTCGAGATCGGCCGTGGCACCGGCCTCCTGGATGTGGTACCCGGAGATCGAAATGCTGTTGAACTTCGGCATTTTCGTGCTGGTGTAGCCGAAGATGTCCGAGATGATCCGCATCGAGGGCTTCGGCGGATAGATGTAGGTGTTGCGGACCATGAACTCTTTGAGAATGTCGTTCTGGATGGTCCCGGCCAACTTCTCCGGCGGCACGCCCTGCTCCTCGGCGGCCACCACGTACAGCGCCAGGATGGGCAGCACCGCACCGTTCATGGTCATCGAGACGCTGACCGAACCCAGGTCGATGCCGTCGAACAGCTGCCGCATGTCCAGGATCGAGTCGATGGCCACGCCGGCCATGCCGACGTCGCCGGCCACCCGCGGATGGTCGGAGTCGTAACCGCGGTGGGTCGCCAGGTCGAACGCGACCGACAGACCCTTCTGCCCCGCGGCCAGGTTGCGCCGGTAGAACGCGTTGGACTCGGCGGCCGTCGAGAACCCGGCGTACTGCCGAATGGTCCACGGCTGGTTGACATACATCGTCGGGTACGGGCCGCGGATGAACGGCGGCTCGCCCGGGAAACTGTCCACCGGGTAACCCGCCGCGGCGGCGCCGTCGCGGTCGGCGGCGATGTAGACCGGCTTGACCTCGATGCCCTCGGGCGTGGCCCACTCGAGTTGCTCGGGGGTGTAGCCGTGCGCGGACGCGGCGGCGCGCACCGATTCGGCCACCGCCTCCGGCGTGGCCGCGGTCCCGGCCTCGGTACCGCGCAGCGGCACCTCGGCGAAACTCTGGATGGTCGACTTACCGGCTACCTCGGATGCGGTCATCGTCAGGCCCCCAATCGCGTCAGGAGGGTGGAAAGCGCTTCGACCGCATCGATTTTCGCAGTCAGGTATTCGTCGGGCCGGTGCTCGGCGGCCGCGACCGCCTTTTCCGGACCGGCCAGGTAGACCCGGTCGACACCGGCGCCGCGCAGGGCCTCGACCACCGCCGAGGCCTCGTCGGCGTAGCGGGCGTCGGTACCGCAGATCACCACCGCGGCGGTCGAACCCGCCTCCGCGACCGCGGCCGCGACCGTGGCGCTGTCCACCGGGCCCGGGTTGTTGGCCTCGATGCCGCCGGAGGCCAACAGGTTGGTGGCGAAGGAGGTGCGGATGTTGTGCTCGGCGAGCGGTCCCAGCGGCACCAGCAGCACCTGCGGACGCTGGCCGTTGGCGGCCAGGTAGTCGTCGGAGCGGTTGCGCAACGCCTCGAAATCCTGGGCGTAACGCAGCACGCCTTCCGGCGAATCCTGCTGTGGCAGCGGTACTTCGGCCAGATTCGGGAACTCGTTGACGCCCGTCACCGCGGTGCGCCGATGCGCGATGTCCGCGCGACGGGCCGCCGCCACGGCCTCGACCTGCTCGGCGATGAACTCGGTGGCCGCCGCGAAACCGCCGCGGGCCTCGATGGCCTGGAAGTTCTGCCAAGCCTGATCGGCGAGCTGCTGGGTGAGATCCTCGAGGAACCACGAGCCGCCACCCGGATCGCGCACGCGGCCCAGATGGGACTCCTCGAGCAGCAGCAGCTGGGTGTTGCGCGCGATGCGCCGCGAGAACGACGGGGACACCCCGGGCGCCCCGCCGGCGATCGCCACGTCGAACGGGTTGACCTCGACGGTGTCGGCCCCGCCGACCCCGGCACCGAAGGCGGCCAGTGTGCAGCGCAGCATGTTCACCCACGGATCGCGCTGGGCCATCATCGCCAGCGAGCTGACCGCGTGCACCTGGACCGCGCCGGCGTCCGGGGCGCCGAGCACCTCGGCCACCCGGGCCCAGAGCTGGCGTACCGCGCGCATCTTGGCGGTCGTCATGAACTGATCGTCGTCGGCGGCAAGGCGGAAACTGATCTGGCGCAGCGCGTCGGCGGTGTCGACACCGGCGGCGGCCAGCAGCCGCAGGTAGTTCACCGCCGCGGCGATGACCCCGGCCAGCTCCCAGGCGCCGTTGGCGCCGCGGTTGTGCAGCGCCGGACCGTCGACGGTGATCGCGCGGACCGCACCGCCGAACTCGGTGACCCGCTGGGCCATCGCGACGACGTCGTCGACCGATGCCGACGGGACCCCGCTGAGGGCCGCGGTCAGCGGATCGCCGCCGAGGTCGACCGACAGGGTCGCGCGCTGATCGTCGGCGAGGCCGGACACCAGCTCGAGCAGCACGTCGGCGGCAGCGACGTAGTCGGCACCGGCGGCCAGGACGACGGGCACGAGTTCGATGAAGACACCCTCGAGCAGCCGGTCGAGATCCCCGGCGGGCACGCCCTCGGCGCCGACCCGCAGCACGAGCGCGCTGACGCCCTCCGACAGCGCGGCCAGCAACGTCGCATTGGCATCCCCGCCGGCCGCGCCGGACGCCGGGAACGATTCGGCGACCTTCCAGCCGGACAGCACGTCGCGCGTCGCGTCACCACCGCGGACGAACGGCCACTGGCCGGGCAGCGGGGGCTCCGGCAGCGCGTCGAGCGCGGTGTAGAGCGGGCGGACGTCGAAGCCCTCGTAGGTGGGACTGTCGAGCAACCGTTCGGGCTCGTCGGGCAACTCCGAAACGTCGCGGCGGGTGCTCTTGGCGAGCACACCGGCAACCGCATCGCGCCAGCGGGCGCGAGCCTGTTCCAGCTCGGCCTGATCGGCGGATACGACTGAGGCACCTGAAGACACCGGCAGCTCCCCTGTTATCGCAGCGTGCAGTGGTCCGCGAGGTGACGGATCACTCGAGGCTTCAGGCTAGATGATGGCCGCGGCCGCCGATGAAGCGCCCGACGTCCGGCCGCGGCGGCGCGCCACGGCGCGCGGCAGCCGTTGTTCACCGGCACCCCGTACCCTTAATTGCCGTGGCCAGCGCAATGAGACGGATGATCGACGCGTTGCGCGCTGCCCCGGAGACGGTCACCGGGATCGTGCGTCAGATCCCGCGACGACGCGTGGCCGTCGCCGCGATCGCCATTGTGATTCTTGTCGCAATCGCATTGCTGGTGCCGCTGCCCACCGCCGTGCAACTGCGCGACTGGGCCCGGTCGCTGGGTCCGTGGTTCCCGCTGGCATTCCTGGCCGCGCACAGCCTCGGCACCGTGCTGCCGTTTCCGCGCACCGCGTTCACGCTGGCCGCGGGCCTGCTGTTCGGTTCCGCGCTGGGCATCGCCCTGGCGGTGACCGCGAGCACGATCAGCGCGGTGCTGGCGGTGTTGGCAGTGCGCGGCTTCGGCTGGCAGCTCGCCCGGTTGGTCAGCCATCCGACCATCGACGCCGTCGACGCGCATCTGCGCCGTCGCGGCTGGCTGGCGGTGCTGTCGGTGCGGCTGATTCCGGCGGTGCCGTTCTCGGTGATCAACTACGCCGTCGGCGCATCATCGGTGCGCCTGGTGCCGTACGCGGCCGCGACGGTGATCGGGCTGTTCCCTGGCACCGCGGCCGTGGTCATCCTGGGCGACGCCCTGACCGGCAGCGTCAATCCCCTGCTGGTGCTGATCTCGTTGTGCACGGCCAGCGTCGGCGTGGCCGGGCTGGCCCTCGAGGTCCGCAACCATCGCCGCAAGGCGGCCGCGACTGCACCTCAGGAGCCGGTGTCGGGCCCCTTGGCGGTCAGCGTCGCGAACAGTGCCAGGAACGACGACGCCGCCACCAGCCCCACGCTGTAGTCCTTGGCGCGCAGGTGCGCGCCCACCGCCAGCGTGAAGTACACCGTCAGCAGGAAGGTGGTCAGCCGGGCCAGCGCCGGGAAGCGCCCCGCGGCGGCCAGTCCGACCGCCGACGCGGCCTTGACCACGGGCAGGATCGGCCGGTACCGCTGCGGTAACCGGACGTCGTCGAGTGCCTTGGTGATCGGCGCCAGCGGGATGGCGCACGCCACCGCGTCACCCGCCTGGAGGGCCGCCAGCGCGGTGTAGGTCTTCGGTGACGTCAGCATGCTCACGCTTCCTCCCGGTGGTGCGCCCCGGATTGCAGCGGGGACGGCGGCATCATGCCGGGGCCGGGTAGCGCCGCGGCGGAGGTGTCCCGCGCGTCGGCCTCGGCCTTGGCGACGGCCTCGGCGATCGCCGGGTCGCTCTTGGTCTCGAACCAGTCGGCCACGTCGTCGGAGTCGTCGACCGGGGCCTGATCGGGTTCCACCGGCGAGGGCGTGTAGCGGAACACGCCGTCCTCGCCGGGGGCGCCGAGCAGCTTGGTGAATCCCTGCAGCGCGGAACCGAAGTCGCTGGGCACCAGCCACACCTTGTTGGCCTCGCCCTCGGCCATCTTGGGCAGCGTCTGTAGGTACTGGTAGGCCAGCAGCTCGGGGGTGGGCCGGCCGGCCTTGATCGCCGCGAAGGTCTTCTCGATGGCCTTGGCCTCACCCTGAGCCTGCAGGTACTGCGCGGCCCGCTCGCCCTGGGCGCGCAGGATCCGGGATTGCCGCTCGGCCTCGGCGGACAGGATCGCCGCCTGCTTGGAGCCCTCGGCCGCCAGGATCGCGGCCTGCTTCTGGCCCTCGGCCTGCTTGATCGAGGACTCCCGCACGCCCTCGGCGTTGAGGATCATCGCGCGCTTCTCCCGGTCGGCGCGCATCTGCTTCTCCATGGAGTCCTGAATCGAGATCGGCGGGTCGATGGCCTTGAGCTCGACCCGGGCCACCCGCAGCCCCCACTTGTTGGTGGCCTCGTCCAGCACGCCGCGCAGCTGGCCGTTGATCGAGTCCCGGGAGGTCAGGGTCTGTTCCAGGGTCATGCCGCCGACCACGTTGCGCAGCGTGGTCGTGGTCAGCTGCTCGACGCCGACGATGTAGTTGCTGATCTGGTAGACCGCCGCCTGCGGGTTGGTGACCTGGAAGTAGACCACCGTGTCGATGTTCACCGTCAGGTTGTCCTCGGTGATCACCGGCTGCGGCGGGAAGGACACCACGCGCTCGCGCAGGTCCACCCGGGCGCGGATGCGGTCGATGAACGGCACCAGCAGGGTCAACTGCCCCGAGACGGTCTTGCTGTACCGGCCCAGCCGCTCGATCACCGCGGCCTCCGCCTGCGGGATCAGCGCGACGGACTTGGCCACGATGATGACCGCGACGATCACCAGCACCGCCAGTAGGACGAGACCGGTTACCGCACCATCCATGAGAACTCCTTCAGTCGTTCTTCCAGACCACCGCGGTGGCGCCGTCGATGCGCATGACCATCACGTGGTCACCGGCTTCGTAGACGTCGTGATCGTTCAGCGGCCGGGCGGTCCACACCTCACCCTCCAGCTTTACCTGGCCCGCGTGCTGGGTGACCTGGTCGAGCACCAGGGCCGAGCGGCCCTCGAGCGCCTCGATGCCGGTCTCGAGCGCCTCCGCGGACTGCATCCGACGCCGCAGGGCGGGACGGACGAGGACCAGCAGCAGCACCGAAACCACCAGGAACACCGCGCCGTCGGCCCAGATCGGCCAGTTCAGCAGCCAGCTGGTTCCCGCCGCGGCCAGCGCTCCCCCGCCGAGCATCAGCAGGAACAGGTCACCGGTGAGCACCTCGGCACCGGCGAGCCCCAGTGCTGCGATGAGCCAAAGCAGGGCTGCGGGCATGGGCCCAGGATAACGTGCGACCGCGCGGCGCGGCTTCGGCTCGCGCCGGACGGGCATGCTCGGCGGTAGCCATTACACTTCCTCACATCATGTGGTGTCCGAGTGTTTCGCTGACGTTGTGGGCCAACGCCTGGCTGGCCGGCCAGGCCGCGCCCGACGACGTCCTCGACGCGTTGTCCGTCTGGGCGACAACGCATTCGGTGGCCGCCTACGATTCCGTGGCCGCGGACGTCACCGGCCTGCCGTGGCCGGACGTGGACACCGCCACCTCGGTGTCGTTGTTGCAGACGGTGCGGGCCGCCGCGGGTTTGCGGGCGGTGCCGGGCCCGGCGCTGAATCTGGTGCTGCCGGTGCCCGGGGATGCGCGCGGGTTGCCCGCGGGCAGCACGTTCGCCCGCGACGCGATGAATGCGGGTGAGGCCGTGATCGTGACCTCGGAGCGGGGCGCCCCGATCGGGTTGGTGCCGGAGTTCGAAGGGGACGACGAGGGTCTGGGCGACGATGTCGCCGCCGCCGCCCCGGTGCTGCCCTGGACGGTGTACTCGTTGCCCGCGGTTCCGACACCGGACTACATCGACCTCGGGGAGGCGGAGTACGCGCTGCGCTCGGCGGTCCGCTCGGCCGCCGAGGCGCTGACGACGCTGCGCGCCGGCGGTACCGGCCTCGACGTCGACGACCCCCGCGCGCTGGTCGAGGAGGTGCTCGAGGCCTCCCATGCGCACGACGCCCCGCCGCACGCGCCCACCCGCGCGTTGCGGGTGCTCGAGAACGCCGCGCAGGTGGATGCGATCATCACCGTCAGCGCCGGGCTGATGCCCATTGCCACGCAGTCGTCCTCGGAGGCGCAGTTGGCCTCGGATGCCCTGCGGCCGCTGGCCGGCGTGGTGCGCTCAGCGCGCCTGGCCGCGGTTACCGCGATCCTGCACTCGGCGTGGTAGCGCAGCAGCCCGCCGAGCACGGCGCGCCGTTGACGCTGAACCCGTAGCCCGGCACCGGGTTCGGGCCCGCCACGCGTTCGGGTTCGCGGCCCTCGCGCAGCTCGTCGATGAGGTCGACGATCAGGCGGGCGAAGCGCACGTCGTCGTTGGGCGTGAACGCGCGCACCAGCGGCAGCCCGGCGGCCTCGGCCTGCTCGGCCACCTCGTTGTCGAGGTCCCACACCACCTCGATGTGGTCGGCGACGAAGCCGATCGGGCAGACGATGACGGCCGGCACACTCTGATCCACCAGCGCCGCAACGTGATCGCCGATGTCCGGCTCCAGCCACGGGACCTGCGGCGGACCGGAGCGCGACTGCCACACCAGGTCGTAGGCCTCGTATCCGGCCGCCGCGGCGACCAGCGCCGAGGCGTAGCTGACCTGCCGGCTGTACAGCTGCGGACCGTGCCGGTCGTCGGCGGCCAGCGGGATCGAATGCGCGGTGAACACCAGGCGGGCCTGGTCACGCAGCGACTCGGGCAGGCGGCCGCGCGCCTCGGCGATGGCGTCGGCGAACAGTTCCACGAACCGCGGATGGTCGAAGAACTGGCGCAGCTTGACCAGTTCCGGCGCGCCCGGCCCGGCCGCCGCGCGGGCGCGGGCGATGTCCTCGGTGTACTGGGTGCAGCCCGAGTAGCCGCCCCAGGCCGACGTGGCGAACACCGCCGCGCGCCGAACACCGTTGTCGCGCATGGCGATCACGGTGTCCTCAAGGTAGGGCTCCCAGTTTCGGTTGCCGAAGTAGATCGGCAGGTCGGTCTGGGTGCGCAGCTGATCGATCAGCGCCCGGTTGATGCCGTTGATGGGTGAGACGCCACCGAAGTGGAAATAGTGCTCGGCGACGTCATCGAGCCGCTCGGCCGGGATGTTGCGGCCGCGGGTGACGTTCTCCAGGAACGGCCGCACCTGTTCGGGGCCCTCCGGGCCGCCGAACGACAGCACCAGGACGGCGTCAAACTCCATGGCAGGCCATCAGAGCAGCTGGGTATGAGCGCCACCGTCGGCGTAGATGATGGTGCCGGTGGTGGCGGGCAACCAATCCGACAGCAGGGCGCACACCGTCTTCGCGACCGGGGTCGGGTCCTTCATGTTCCACCCCACCGGCGCGCGCTGGTCCCAGCCCTCCTCCAGCAGCCGCATCTGATCGCCGGCCTCGGCGCCGAGGGCTCCGCCGACGATGGCGCTCATCGCCAGGGTCCGGATCGGGCCGGCCGCAACGAGATTCGAACGCACGCCGAACGGTCCGGCCTCACGGGCAACGAACCGGTTCACCGACTCCAGGGCACTCTTGGCCACGGTCATCCAGTTGTAGGCGGGCATGGCGCGGGTCGGGTCGAAATCCATGCCGACGATGCTGCCGCCGGAGTTCAGCACCGGCAGGGTGGCCTTGGCCAGCGAGGCGTACGAGTACGCCGAGATGTGGATGCCCTTGGCGACATCCTCGTAGGGCGCGTCGAAGAAGGGATTGACGCCCATGCCGGTCTGGGGCATGAAGCCGATGGAGTGCACCACGCCGTCGAGCTTGTTGCCCTCGCCGATCACCTCGGTGATGCGGCCGGCCAGCGAGTCCAGGTGCTCGGAGTTCTGCACGTCGAGTTCCAGCAGCGGCGCCGGATTCGGCAGCCGATCGGCGATGCGCTGGATCAGCTTGAGCCGGTCGAAGCCGGTCAGCACCAGTTCGGCGCCGGCCTCCTGGGCTTGCTTGGCGATGTGGAACGCGATGGACGAGTCGGTGATGATCCCCGTGACGAGGATGCGCTTGCCCTGAAGAAACCCTGTCATGTCTGCAAATCCTCTTCTGTTCTAGTGGCCCATGCCCATGCCGCCGTCGACGGGAATGACCGCGCCGGCGATGTAGCTCGCGTCTTCTGATGCCAGGAAGCTGACCGCCCCGGCGACCTCCTCGGCGGTGCCCACCCGCTTGGCCGGGATGAACTCCAGCGCACCGGACTGGATGCGCTCGTCGAGCGCCCGGGTCATCTCGGTGTCGATGTAGCCGGGGGCCACGACGTTCGCGGTGACGCCGGCCTTCGACAGTTCCCGGGAGATCGAGCGCGCCATGCCGATCAGGCCGGCCTTGGCGGCCGCATAGTTGGCCTGGTTGCCGATCCCCCACATGCCCGAGACCGATCCGATGTAGATGATTCGGCCGAAGCGCTTGCGCTGCATGCTGCGCGAAGCGCGCTGGGTCACCCGGAACGCGCCGGTGAGGTTGGCGTTGATGACCTCTTCGAAGCGCTCCTCGGTCATCCGCATCAGGAACGCGTCCTTGGAGATCCCGGCGTTGGCCACCAGCACCTCGACCGGACCCTGATGCTCCTCGACCTCCTTGAACGCGCGGTCGACGGCCTCGTTGTCGGTGACGTCGCACACCACACCGAACAGACCGTCGGGCGCCCCGGAGCCGCGGTGGGTGACCGCCACCTTGTGGCCGTCGGCGGCCAGCCGCTGCGCGATCGCCAGGCCGATACCCCGGTTCCCTCCGGTGACCAGCACAGAGCGCGGAACGAACGGCGGCTTCCCGCCGGCAGGTGCGGCGGTGTTTTCTCCTGCGGCAGTATCGGTCATGGTCGTCAACTTATCGTCTCGGTGTCTGTTCGCCGAAATCGACGCGACGGGCCTCAGCCCGGCAGCCGGCGGTTGATCAGCAGGGCGGCCAGCGCCGCGGCGGCCAACACCAGCGCACCCAATCGCAGCCAACCCGTGCTGGCGTCACCCTTGATGGTTTCGTAGCCGATCTGCTCCTGCAGCGAGGTGAACACCTCCTTGAGCTGCTCCAGGCTCGACGCCGTGTAGGCATTGCCGCCGGAGAGGTCCGCGATGCGCTTGAGCATCTCGTCGTCCACCGGAACGGGCTGGCGCTGCTCGTTGATCTCGACGTAGCCGTAGGCCGTACCGAACGACACCGTCGAGATCGGCACGCCCTGGTCCTTGGCCGTGCGCGCGGCGGTGAAGGCGCCCTTCGGGTTGTCCGGGTTCGACGGCACCGTCTCCTTGCCGTCGGACATCAGCACGATGCGCGCCGGCGGGGGCTCGTCGCCGCCGCCGATCACCGCGCCCACCGTGGCGATGGACTGCAGCGAGGTGAAGATCGCCTCACCGGTCGCGGTGCGGTCGGCCAGTTGCAGCTTGTCGATCGCGTTCTTGGTGGACTCACGGTTGGTGGTCGGCGAGACCAGCACGGTGGCGGTGCCGGCATAGGAGATCAGGCCCAGGTTGATCCCGGGGGTGAGCTGGTCGGCGAACTGCTTGGCGGCCTCCTGGGCCGCGGCCAGCCGGCTGGGTGCGACGTCGGTGGCGCGCATGGACTGGGACACGTCGATGACCAGCATCACCACGGCCCGGTTGCGTGGGATCCGCACGTCGTGGGTGGGTCCGGTCATCGCCACGGTCAGCAGGCTCAACGAGCACACCATCAGGATCGCGGGCAGGTGCCGCCAGCGCGATCGGCGTTTGGGCGCAACGCTTTCCAGCAACTCCATGTTGGCGAACCGCAGCACCCGCTGGTGGCGGGCCAATTGCACGACGATGTAGAGCGCGATGATGCCGAGGACGGCGAAGAAGAACAGCAGGAACCACGGGTGTTCGAAGCCGCTCAGCGACATCGGCCCGAGCAACGGCAGGGTCATAAACGCTCAGTCTTCTCTCTCGCTGTCATTGCCGGCCCGCCAGCGCGCCGCGGCGCCGGGATGCGACGAACCGCACGATGTCGGCGATCCAGTCCCGGTCGGTGCGCAGCGTCAACAGCGGGGCACCGCACCGCCGCAGCGTGCGGGCCACCTCCTGGCGGTGCGCGGCGGCGGCCTTCTCGAAGTCGTCGCGCAGGCGGGCGTCGATGGTGAACTCCCGGGTGACACCGGACTCGGTGTCCTGCAGCACCACATCGCCGACGTCGGGCAGTTCCACGTCGCGGGGGTCGAGCACCTCGATGCCCAGCACCTCGTGGCGCGCGGAGATGGCGCGCAGCGGCCGCATCCAGTTGATGGGGCCCAGGAAATCACTGATCACCACCGCCATCCCGCGGCGGCGCTCCGGGCGGCGCAGCGCGTCGATGGCCTGGCCCAGGTCGCCGCGCACCCCCTGCGGGGCGCGGGGCATGGTGGCGATGGTGCGCAGCAGGGTCTGCTCGTGCTGGCGGCCCGCGAGCGCAGGGACGCGGATCATGTTGTCGCCATTGGCGATCAGCGCGCCGAGCCGGTTCCCGCCGCCGCTGTTGAGGTAGGTGATCGCCGCGGCCGCGGCCACCGCGAGGTCGCGCTTCTCGCAGCCGGTGGTGCCGAAGTCGAGGCTGGCCGACATGTCGACCACCAGCCAGGTCTCGAGCTCACGGTCGGCGATCATCTGCCGGACGTGCGGGTGGGTGGTCCGCGCGGTCACCGACCAGTCCATCCGGCGCACGTCGTCGCCGGGCTGATACATCCGGGACTCCCCCGGCTCCGAGCCGGGACCGGGGATCAGGCCGAGGTGGTCGCCGTGCAGCACACCGTCGAGCTTGCGCTTGACGGTGAGTTCCAGCGTGCGCAGTGCCGCCGACAGTTTCGGATCGCCGATCTCGCCGCGTTGGAATGACGGCGGATGGACGGACTGCGAGTCACTCACCGACCGTTGGCCGCCGCAGCCGGCACCCCGGCGGGTACCGAATTACCCTGCTGAGCAACGGCATTGACCTGCGGCAACGCCACCGTCTGCAGCACGCGGTTGATCACCGTCTCGGCGGCGACGTCGTCGGCCAGTGCGTCATAGGTCAGCACCAACCGGTGCCGCAGCACGTCCGGGATGACCTCGATGACGTCCTGCGGGATCACGTAGTCGCGGCCGCGCACCAGGGCCAACGCCCGGGCAGCGGCGATCACGCCGAGCGAGGCGCGCGGCGAGGCACCGAAGGCCACCCACGCCTTGACGTCGTTGAGACCGAACTGCTCGGGCTGGCGGGTCGCGGTGATGACCCGGACCACGTAGTCCACCAGCGCGTGGTGGACGAAGTTGTTGGCGGCCAGATCCTGCAACCGCAGCAGGTCCCCGGGGTTGAGGATCTGCTTGGGCTCCGGGGGCGTCACGCCCATCCGGTAGATGATCTCGCGCTCTTCCTCGGGGCTGGGATAGTCCACGTTGATCTTGAACAGGAAGCGGTCGCGCTGGGCTTCCGGCAGCGGGTAGACACCCTCGTTCTCGATCGGGTTCTGGGTGGCCATCACCAGGAACGGCTTGGGCAGCGGGTAGGTCTTGCCGCCGATGGAGATCTTGCGCTCGGCCATCACCTCGAGCAGCGCGGACTGCACCTTGGCCGGGGCCCGGTTGATCTCGTCGGCCAGCAGGAAGTTCACCACCACCGGCCCGAGTTCGATGTCGAACTCCTCGCGGCCCTGGCGGTAGATCCGGGTGCCGACGATGTCGGTGGGCACGAGGTCCGGGGTGAACTGGATGCGCGCGAAGGTCCCGCCGACGACTTTGGCGAAGGTCTCCACGGCCAGCGTCTTGGCGACGCCCGGAACGCCCTCGAGCAGGACGTGGCCCTTGGCCAGCAGCCCGACCAGGATGCGCTCGACCAGCTGATCCTGGCCGACGATGATGCGCTTGACCTCGAAGATCGCCCGCTCCAGGGTGTGTACCTCAGCGGCCAGGCCATTGGGCCCGCCCGCCGGAGCGGATGTCGACGGCGGGGCCGCGTGAGCGCCGGATCCCGGCGTGTAGTTGGGCGCCCCACCTGGTGATGTCATCGACTACGTCCTCCAGACTCCTGCGTTTTCCTGCATGATTTTGTCAGCCTCGGGGGCCGGCCCGGCCGCGCTTGCACCCGGCAACGCCGTTACCCAGACACAACTATTCCAGGCAGTTCGGAATCCGTCGACGTGCCCCACCGGCGCTCGCGGATTTGCCCGGGTTCGTTCAGGACTCGATGATGCGGGCCACGTAGGGCTGCAACCCGGCCGTGCGCACCTGGCTGACCGTCACCTTGCCGGCGCTGCCGGAGGCCTCGAGCATGCGTCCGGCGCCCAGGAAGATCGCCACGTGCTGGCTGCCGCCGGGGCCCCAGAACAGCAGATCCCCGCGCTTGGCCTGCGAGACCGGGACCTTGCGCCCGGTGTCGTACTGGTCACCGGAGTACTTGGGGATCAGCACGCCGACCCCGGCGTAGGAGAACTGGGTGAAGCCCGAGCAGTCGAAGCCGACGGTGCCCGCCCCGGAGTCGATGCCGGTCGAGGGCCCGGTGGGCTTGCCACCGCCCCAGGAGTACGGCACGCCCATCTGCGTACCGCCCCGGCGGATGACATATTCGATGGCCTGCGGGCCGCGCACCCGGCCGGCCGCGACCCCGGTGGGCGCGCCGCCGATGCCGATGCTCGACAGGAACTTGCGACCCAGGTCCATGGTGGCCTGGGTGGCCTGCGCCGTGGCCGCCAACGAGGCGTTGGCGATGGCCAGCGGGTCGCCGGGCGCGCCCGCGCTGAGCACCTTGGGCAGGGTGGGGTCCCACTGCCCGCCGTCGGGTTCGGCGTGGGCCGGCATGGCCAGCCCGATCGCCAGCAGGATCGACACCAACGCGGTCATCAGGGTGCGCTGGTACCGAAACAGCTTGTGACGCATATATTTACATCTTCCGTCAGTATTCGATGTAGCGGACGACGTGCGGGGTCATGCCGCTGGTGCGAACCGGCGAGATCTTGACGTGGGAACCGGTGTAGGGCGCTTCGAGCATCTGCCCGTCGCCCAGGTAGATCGTGACGTGCTGGCTGCCGCCGGGGCCGTAGAAGATGACGTCGCCGCGACGCATCTGCGAGGACGGGATCTTGCGGCCCATGTTGTACTGCGACCCGGAGTAGTGCGGCAACTTGATGCCGACGCCGGCGAACGCGTAGAGCACCAGGCCCGAGCAGTCGAAGCCCACGGTGTTGGCCCCGGAGTCGATGCCTCGGCTCGGGCCCGCGGCGTTACCGCCGCCCCACGAGTACGGGACGCCCATCTGTGACATGCCGCGGCGGATGACGTACTCGGCGGCCTGCCGGCCGTAGACCCGCGGGATCGCGCCGTTGGTGATCCCGTTATCGGCGGGCTTGAGGATGCCGATCTTCTCCAGGAACTTACGACCCAGGTCGGCGGTGACCTGCGCGGATGTCGCCGAGATCTGCAGCACGGTGTTGACGATGGCGATCGGATCGCCGGAGATGAACGCGCTCGGCACCATCGGCAGGGTGGTGTCCCACTGGCTGATGTCGCCGTAGGGCAC
>JAEWRC010000023.1 GCA_023460175.1 Actinomycetes bacterium | reverse complement strand
CTCCCACGCTCACCGTGGGAGATCACGCCGAAGTCGCAGGGCTACTTGGGGTCGCGGGGCTACTTGGGTGGGAAGCGCAGGGCTCCGTCGAGACGGATCACTTCACCGTTGAGGTAGTCGTTCTCGACGATCGACGCCGCGAGCTGCCCGTATTCGACCGAGCGGCCCATCCGCTTGGGGAACGGCACCTGCGGGCCCCAGTAGGCCTCGAGCTGGTCGGCGGCCTGTCCGTAGGCGGGGGTGTTGATGGTGCCCGGGGCGATGGTGACCACCCGGATGCCCAGCGGCGAAAGGTCGCGCGCGGCAACCAGGGTCATGCCGATGACGCCGCCCTTGGCTGCCGAGTAGGGCAGCTGCCCGATCTGCCCCTCGTAGCCGGCGACCGACGCGGTGTTGATGATGACGCCGCGCTGCCCCTCGTCGAGCGGTTCCTGCTTGGCGATCGCCGCGGCCGATAGCCGCATCACGTTGAACACCGCGGTCAGGTAGAACTCGATGGTGGTCTTGAAGCCGTCGAGGCCCAACGGGCTGCCGTCCTTGCCGATCAGCCGACCGCCGGCGGCCGGACCGCCGTGGGTGTCGACCGAGATGCGCAGCGGCCCCAGGGCTTCGGCCTCGGCGAGCGCGGCCAGCATGCTCTCCTCGCTGGTGGCGTCGGTGCGGATGTAGCGCACGCCGAGTTCGGACTCCAGCGCCTTGCCCTTGTCGTCGGCCATGTCGGCAACCACCACTTTGGCGCCGGCGCCGTGCAGCCGACGGACCGTGGCCTCGCCGAGTCCGCCCGCGCCACCTACGACAATCGCCGAGGTCCCCTCGATGTGCATACTGTGTTCCTTTCCTGCAATTCGGCCTCTCGAATGATGAGAATACTATTCTCCTAGGATCGAGGGTGACCCTCCAGCGCAAGGACAGATAATCCATGGTTGTGACCCGAGAACTCCCCGACACCGCCGAGTTGATCAAGTCGGCCAAAGCGGGCTCCATCCGTGCGGCGGGGCGGCTGCTGAGCCTGGTCGAGGGCCCGCGCCGGGCCGAGACGCTGGCTGTGCTCGACCAGTTCGAGTCGTCGCCGGTGCGCGTCGTCGGGATCACGGGCCCGCCCGGGGCCGGGAAGTCGACGACGGTCGGCGCGCTGGTCGGGGCGTACCGCGAGCGCGGCGTGCGGGTGGCGGTGCTGGCCGTCGACCCGTCCTCGCCCTACAGCGGCGGGGCGCTGCTGGGCGACCGGATCCGCATGGTCGCCCACATCAACGACCCGCAGGTGCTGATCCGTTCGGTGGCCAGCCGCGGGCACCTCGGCGGGTTGGCCGCGGTGGTGCCGGCCGCGATCCGGCTGCTCGCCGCCCTCGATTACGGCCTGATCTTCTTGGAGAGCGTGGGCGTGGGGCAGTCCGAGGTCGAAATCTCGGCGGTCGCCGACCCGACGGTGGTCATCCTCAACCCGGGCGCCGGCGACGCCATCCAGGCCGCCAAGGCCGGGCTGTTGGAGGTTGCCGATCTGGTGGTGGTGAACAAGGCCGACCGCGACGGCGCCGATCAGACCGTCCGCGATCTGCACGCCGAGACCTCCGCGCCGATCCTCAAACTCGTTGCGGCGCAAGGGGAGGGGCTGCCGGACGTGGTGGAGGCCATCGAGGCGCACCACCGGGCGGACACCCCGGAGCGGCGGACGGCTCGGGCGCGCGCGCAGATCCTGTCGCTGGCGCAGACCCGGTTGCAGCGCCACCCCGACCTCGCGCAGCTGGCGGCCGCGGTCGCCGATGGCAGCACCGACGCGTATTCGGCCGCCGATGTGCTGGCAGGGCTCACCGAGGGGCGTCGGTGAAAATCGCGGGGTCCCGTCGGGCGTGTCGCTGACTGCCGTCGGCGACCGACCGTTTTCGAGACGTGGGGCACACTCGCTGCAAGCGTGGTTCTAGACCACAGAGAACGCGGTTCTGCCGCTATTCGGCGGCGAATCCGTGGGCGCAGAACGCCCAGACTTCCTCGGCGACGATGGGGTTGGCGGTGTCGTCGTCGGCCGGCGCGCTGGATTGCGCGGTGAACATCACCGTCTGCATCGTCATCGCGGCCATGCGTCGGGCATTGACTCCTGCGCGCAGTCGGCCGGCCGCCTCGGCGGCTTCCATCAGTTCGGTGAACAACGAAATCAGCGGGGCGTGCGCCACCCGGACCTCGTTGGGATGCGAGATCAGCAACTGCGGCGCGAAGTCGGTGAACAGCGGACGCTTGGCCGACGGGTCCGGCCGCGACAGCTCGAACAGCAGCTCGATTGCCACCTTGAGCTGGTCCAACGGGTCGGCCTGGCCGGAGGTGGCGGCGCGGATCTGGTCGGCTGCGCGGCTCAGCGCATCCTCGAAGAGCGCGAGCAGCAGCTCATGCTTGCCGTCGAACTGGAGATAGAAACTGCGCAGCGACTGCCGGGACCGGTCGACGACTTCTTGGACGGTGAAGTCGGTGCTGCCCTTCTCGGTGATGATCGCCTGGGCGGCGTCGAGGAAGCGTTGCACGCGCTGGGCGGCGCGCAACTTGGCGGTCTTGATGGACCGCTCGACCGCACGTTGCTTCCACGCGGGCTCTTCGCTGGGGCTGCTCATCGGGCTACCGACCTGCGGCCCTGTGGAAAGTGCATGCAAGAACTGTACCGGACGAACTACCCGTGATGGGACGTCGCGAGCCCGGTTTATGAGATTCTTACTCGCCGATGCGGAGAATGCTATTCTCCCAACGCGAAACTGTTCGCGACATCAAACTTTGACGAGGAAGGGCGGGCCCATGCTGCTGGAGCTGAATTCCGACCAGCGGTTGTGGCGCGACACCGCGCGCGACGCGCTGGCCAAGGAGTGCCCCGCGTCGCTGGTACGTGCCATTGCCGAGGGGGACGACGAGCAGGACGCCTCGGCTCCGCTGTGGAAGTCCTACGTGGCCAACGGTTGGACCGAGTTGACCGACGCCGAGGAGACGGTGGAACTGGGTCTGCTGGTCGAGGAGTTGGGGCGGGCCACCGACCCGACGCCGTACCTGGCCACCCTGACCCAGTTCAACCCGCTGGCGCCGGGGGCCGCCGACCCCAAGCTGTCCGGTGCGGCGATCTATGACGGGGTGACCGCGGCGCGCGTCGCCGACGGTTGGGTGCTGGACGGCACCGCGCGGCACGTGCTCGACGGTGACCGCGCCGAACGGATCGCGGTCTCGACCCCCGCCGGGGTTTTCGTCGTTGCGCCCGAGAAGTATTCGGCTCGTCGCGTCCCGGTCTTCGACCCGGTGCTGCACGTCGCGGAGGTGACCTTCGACCGGGTGCTGGTGGCCACCGGCGACCGCGTCATGACCGCCCACAGCGACCACGCCGCGCGCGCGAAGGATGTCGCGCTGACCGGCCTGGCGCTGACCATGGTGGGCGCCTGCCAGCGGGTGCTGGACATGGTGCTTGAGCACGTCGGTTCCCGCCAGCAGTTCGGCGTCCTGATCGGCTCGTTCCAGGCCGTCCAGCACAAGGCCGCCGATATGCACGTCGCCATCGAACGGGCCCGCGCGCTGTCCTACTTCGCGGCGCTGACCATCGCCGCCGACGACCCGCGCCGACGGCTGGCCGCGGCCATGGCCAAGGCCTCGGCCGGCGAGTGCCAGTCCCTGGTGTTCAAGCATGGCATCCAGCTGTTCGGTGCCATGGGCTTCACCTGGGAGAACGACGTGCAGTTCGCGCTCAAGCGCGCCAAGGCGGGCGAGCTGCTGCTCGGTGGCGCCGCCGAGCACCGCGCCGTGGTGGCCGACATGGCCCTCGCGGAGGTCTGAGCCGTGCAACTGACCTTCGACGACGACGTCGAGAAGTTCCGCTCCGAGTTCATCGCCTTCCTCGACGAGCACCTGCCGGATCCGGCGACCACCAACGAGCGCTCGACCTCGACGGCCGACGTTCCCGAGTGGGCGCGGCAGTGGCAGCGGGTGATGTTCGACAACGGCTGGTTGCTGCCCGGCAGCCCGCCGGAGTTCGGCGGCCGCAACGCCAACATCCTGCAGCAGTACGTGTACCGCGACGAGTTGTCGCGCCGGCGGATCTACCAGAGCTACAACCCACAGGGCGTCGGCATCATCGCGGCCTCGCTACTGTCCTTCGGCAGCGACGAGCAGAAGCAGAAGTGGGCGGTGCCCATCCTGCGCGCGGAGATCACCGCCGCCCTGGGCATGAGCGAGCCCAACGCGGGCTCCGATCTGGCCTCGCTGCGCACCACCGCGGTGCGCGACGGCGACGGCTTCGTGGTCAACGGCCAGAAGGTCTGGACCTCCGGGGCGCACGACGCCGACGTGGTCCTGACGTTCGTGCGCACCGATCCCGACGCGCCCAAGCACAAGGGCATCAGCGTGCTGGTGGTCCCCACCGACACCCCGGGGGTGACCTGCCAGCCGTTCGCATCGATCTGCGGCCGTGAGGATCTCGACTTCAACGAGGTGTTCTTCACCGACGCGCGGGTGCCCGCGGAGAACCTGATCGGGCCGCTCAACGAGGGCTGGAAGGTAGCCAACGGCTCGCTCGGGCACGAGCGCACGCTGCTGTGGCTCAGCTACGCCGACTGGCTCGAGCAGCTCATCACCGACTTCCGCCCGAAGACGCCGGTGGAGCGGGACAAGTACGCCACGCTCTATATGGACGCCCAGGCGCTGCGGCTGTTGGGGTCGGTCGCGGTGGCGCGCGAGGCCCGCGGCGAGCAGGACGTGGCGGCCCTGTCGGTGCTCAAGCTGTTCGGCTCCGAGGCGTTCCAGGACGCGGTGGGGAATGCGTTGGAGGCCGCGGGTTCCGACGGGTTGAGCCACCCGATGTCGACGGCACCGTTCGCCCCGTTCGGCGAGGACGCGCCGACGACGAGTTGGTTCGAGCGTTACGCCCGCAGCTTCGGCGGCACCATCGCCGGCGGGACCTCGGAGATCCAGCGCAGCATCATCGCCCAGCGGGTGCTGGGTCTGCCCCGGGCATAGTTCCGAATCGGCCGCGAGCGGTCACCCAGGTACAGAATTCTTCGCGGATTCGTACCTCGGTGGCCGCTCGCGCTGTTTTTGGCGCACCACTGCCGTACACTCGTACAGCATGAGCTTCGACTACATCATCGTCGGCGCCGGTTCCGCCGGCTGTGTCCTGGCCAATCGGCTGACCGCCGACCCGGATGTGCAGGTGCTGCTGATCGAGGCCGGCGGGGTGGACCGCAACCCGTTCTTCACCATCCCCAAGGGTGCGGGCATGCTGTTCGAGAACCAAAAATACATGTGGCACTACGAAACTCAGCCGTTCGGTCCCGACGCGCATGTCGAGCAATGGCTGCGGGGCAAGGTGCTCGGCGGCTCCAGTTCCATCAACGGGATGGTCTACAACCGGGGCAACCGGGCCGACTATGACGGTCTGGAACGCCTCGGGAACAAGGGCTGGGGCTGGGATGAGATGCTGCCCATCTTCAAGGGGTTCGAGGACAGCCAGTTCGGTCCGTCGGCTGACCGCGGTGGCGGTGGGCCGCTGCACATCTCGGTCCCACGCGACCCCGACCCGCTCTGCGAGGAGTTGGTCGCCGCTGGGGCCGCGATCGGCCTGACCCGCGTGCAGGACCTCAACGAATCCGACGACGAGCGGATCGGCTTCACCACCTCGAACATCAAGGACGGCCGGCGGGTCAGCGCCGCGACCGCGTTTCTCAAGCCGGCCCGCCGCCGACCCAACCTCACCGTGGCCACCCGGACCATCGCGCAGCGAGTGCTGTTCGACAACGGCCGGGCGGTCGGCGTCCAGGTTATGCACAAGGGGAAGGCCTCGGAGGTGCGGACCGCCGGGGAGGTGATCCTGGCGCTCGGCAGCCTCAACAGTCCGAAGCTGCTGCAGTTGTCCGGCGTGGGGCCGCGGGAGGTACTGGCCGCCGCCGGTGTCGGGCTGTACCTCGAGCGCGCCAACGTGGGCCGCAACCTACGTGAACACCGTTGTGCGGCATTGCGGTTCCGGCTCAACGAGGATCTCGGCTACAACAAGCAGATCTCCGGAAGCGTTGCGCAGGCGCTCACCGGGGCCCGGTATCTCGCGACGCGCAAGGGCCCGTTGGCCGCGCCGGCGTTCGACATCGTGGCGTTCATGAAGACCGATCCGGCGGCGGACCGTCCCGACGCCCAGGTGATGATGGGGCCCTGGACGATACCGACCTATAACACCGGCGACCCGGTCGCGATCGAACGCCAAGCCGGGGCCTCCTGCCTGGGCATGGTGCTGCGGCCCACCTCGATGGGCTCGCTCGAGATCACCTCCGCCGACCCCGCTGTGCCCGTGCGGATCGACCCGAACTACCTGGGTACCGACGACGATCGCGAGGCCACCGCGAATCTGATGCGCAAGATGCGCAGCATCTTCGAGCAGTCCCCGATCGCCGAGCGGATCAGCCACGAGACCTACCCGGGGCCCGAGATCCGCAGCGACGAGGAGTTGGTCGACGCGGCACTGGAGGGCGGCTACTGCGGGTATCACGCGACGGGGACGTTGGCCATGGGTCCCGACGATGAGGCTGTCGTGGACAGTCGACTGCGGGTGCGTGGCATCGAGGGGCTACGCGTGGTGGATTGCTCGGTCATGCCGACCATGGTGTCCGGCAACCTGAACGGCCCGATGATGGCGATGGCCTGGCGCGCAGCGGAATTCATCCTCGCCGACCGCTAGCCGCCCTCAGCCGACGACGGCCGGCATGCTGTCCCAGCCACGCACCGTCGAGGTGCGCGAGCGGGTGGCCCGGCTCATGTCCACTTCCCACTTCGGGAAGCGCTTGAGCACCTCCTCGAGCGCCACCCGGCCCTCCAGCCGAGCCAGCGGCGCGCCCAGGCAGAAGTGCGCGCCGCGGCCGAAGGTCAGGTGCGCGCCCGGCCTACGGTGGATGTCGAACGTGTCGGGGTCGGTGAAGTGCCGCTCATCGCGATTGGCCGAGGCCAGCATGATCAGCAGCGCGCTGCCCGCGGGCACGGTCTGGTCCTGGAAGCGCACATCGTCGGTGGCGACGTACCGGGCGACGTGCGGGCCGGGCGGCTCATAACGCAGCAGCTCTTCGATGGCGCCCGGAACCCGGGACGGGTCGTCGACGAGCTCCCGGCGCTGATCGGGGTGCTCGGCCAGCACCTTGCCCATCCAGCCGAACAACCGGCCGGTGGTCTCCACGCCGGCGCCGGCGATGACCGCGAGGAAGATGAGCAGTTCCTCGGTGCGCAGCCTGCGCAGAGTGCCGGTCTCGTCGGTGAATTCCACGTTCAGCAGCTCGGTGATCAGGTCATCGGACGGATTCTTCTTCCGCCACGCGACATAGTCGGTGAACATGTCGCCGTCGAAGTAGTGGTCCTTCTTGACGGGCAGCGGTTCGCCGGGTTTGTTGCGCAGTACCGCATGCGCTTGGGCGCGGACGGACGGCTGGTCGGCGTCGGGGATGCCGACCAGCATCCCGATGGTCCGCATCGGCAGCTCGGCGCCGAGGTCGCGCACGAAGTCGAATTCGTCCGCGCCCACGAAGGGCTCCAGGCAGGAGACGCAGAAGGCGCGGACCTTGTCCTCCAGGGCGCGCATCTTCTTGGGCATGAACATCCGTCCCACCAGTGCGCGGTGGATGGTGTGCAGCGGGGGATCCTCGTTGATGAACACCCCGGGTGGCATCACCGGGTCGGCCTTGACGACCTCCAGGATGTCGCCCTTGGCGGAGCTCAGCCGCTGCGGATCACGCAGCGCCGCATCGACATCGGCGTAACGGCTGATGCCCCAGAAGTCGTGGCGCTCGTTGTAGTAGAGCGGTTGCTCGTCGCGCAGCCGACGATACGTCGGGTACGGATCGAGGTCGATTTCGACGTCCCACGGGTCGTAGTAGAGATCCACATCCGCTCCTTGGCTGGTGGGGTGCGCGCGTAGTACTGTACGAGTGTACAGCAGCGAATTCGATGCTTGTATCCGGCGGACAGCTCCGCTATACATATGTACAGCGTCGGCCGTCCGGCGAGAAGGAGTGCGCAACGTGAGTCGAGTAGCGGTCGTGACCGGTGGCGGATCGGGCATGGGGCGATCCATCGCGCTCCAACTCGCCTCCGACGGTCACCGGGTCGCGGTGCTGGACATCGACGGTGACGCCGCGACGAGTGCGGCCGCCCAGGCCCGCAACGACGGCCACCAGGCGATCGGGATCCGGACCGACGTCGGCGACGAAGCCTCGATCACCGCGGCGTTCGACGAGGTCCGCAGTCAACTCGGACCGGTGGGGATCCTGGTGACCAGCGCGGCCATCTCGGGATTCACCCGGCTGGACAAGATCGGCCTGGACGAATGGAACCGCTACCTGGCGGTCAACCTGACCGGCACCTTCCTGTGCGTGCGCGCGGCGGTGTCTGACATGGTGGCCGACGGATGGGGTCGCATCGTGACCATCTCCTCGGCGGCGGGTCAGCGCGGCGCCGGGCGTCAGGCGCACTACTCGGCGACCAAGGGCGGCGTCATCGCCATGACCAAGTCCATCGCCATCGACTACGCGGCCAAGGGAATCACCGCAAATACGGTGCCGCCCTTCGTCATTGACACCCCCATGCTGCGCGAACAACAGCAGGCCGGCAAGCTGCCGCCCGCGGAGTACCTGACTCAGGCCATTCCCGCGGGCCGCCTGGGTTCAGGCGCCGACGTCGCGGAATTGTGTTCCTACCTCTGTTCCGAGGGCGCGGGTTACGTGACCGGCCAGGTGATCGGCGTCAACGGCGGCGCCGTGCTCTAGCGCCCGCGTGACATCCGACCAGCAAGCATCGCGGCGAGAAGCTCAGGAGGAGTGCCGATGAAAGTCCGAGTCGACAGCACCCGGTGCCAGGGGCACACCTTGTGCGCGATGATCGCGCCGGAATCGTTCGAACTCGACGACGTCGACGGGCACGCGCACGCCATCGTCGATGAGGTCCCGGCCGAGCACCGCGAACAGGTCGAGGAGGCCATCCGGTCGTGTCCGGAACAGGCCATCATCGTGCTGACCGAGGCCACCCTCGCGGCGCCGACACAGGGCGATCCGCGATGACCACGTCGCAGCGCCGACCGCACATCGCCGAGGCCAAGCATTACCACTTCGACCGGCACCACCCGGACTACCGCGACAAGTTCGTGGAGATCACCGA
Source organism: Actinomycetes bacterium (assembly GCA_023460175.1). GTDB lineage: Bacteria > Actinomycetota > Actinomycetes > Mycobacteriales > Mycobacteriaceae > Mycobacterium. The sequence continues at coordinate 38,930 of JAEWRC010000023.1, read as the reverse complement.
GGAGATGCACAAACAGTGCCCGTTGGCGTGGAGCGACACCTACGACGGCCACTGGGTCGCCGCCGGCGGGGAGGAGGTCTTCGAACTCGCCCGCTGCCCGCACGTCTCCAACGACCACGACGTCAACAACGAGCGTCGGGGCTACAAGGGCATCTCGATCCCGACCATGATGCAGGCCGAGAACTTTCGCGGCGGGATGCTGGAGATGGACGATCCCGAGCACCGCTTCTACCGCACCGCGCTCAACCCGTACCTGTCGCCGGCCGCGGTCAAGCGGTGGGTGCCCTTCGTCGACGAGATCGTGCGCGCCAGCATCGATGAACACATCGAGACCGGGCGCATCGATTTCGTCGACGATCTCGCCAACGTGGTGCCCGCGGTCCTCACCCTGGCCATGCTCGGGGTGCCGCTGGAAAAATGGACGATGTACAACGAACCCGCGCACGCCTCGGTCTACACGGCGCCGGATTCTCCCGACGCGCCCCGGGTGCTCGAGCTCTACATGGCGATGGGCATGGACCTTTTCACGAATCTCGCCGAGATACGCGAGAATCCGCGCCCCGGCATCATCGACGCCTTGGCCAAGTTGCGCATCGACGGCGAGGCCCCGCCGGACATCGAACTGATCGGCATGCTGAACCTGCTGATCGGCGGCGGCTTCGATACCACCACCGCCCTGACCGCTCACGCCCTGGAGTGGTTGTCGCACAACCCCGATCAGCGCGACCGGCTCAGCCGCGAGCGGGGCACCCTGCTCAACCCCGCCACCGAGGAGTTCCTGCGGTACTTCACCCCGGCCCCCGGCGACGCCCGGACCATCTCCGATGACATGGAGCTGGGGGGTACGACGCTGAAGGAGGGCGATCGACTGTGGCTGTCCTGGGCGATGGCCAACCGGGATCCCGCGTTGTTCGCCAATCCCAACGAGATCGACATGGAGCGCAAGGGGAATCGGCACTTCAGCTTCGGGCTCGGCGTGCACCGCTGCATCGGTTCCAATGTGGCCCGCACGGTGTTCAAGTCGATGTTGACCGCGGTGCTGGACCGGATGCCCGACTACGAGTGCCAGGCCGAGGGGACCGTGCACTACGACAGTATCGGCGTAATCCAGGGCATGCGCCACCTGCCGGCGACGTTCACTCCCGGGCGGCGACTGGGGCCCGGTCTCGACGAGACCCTGGTCAAGTTGCAACGGGCGTGCGACGAGAACGGTCTGGCCCGACCCATCACCGAACAACGTGAGGCCGCGCGGCTCTCGGACTGAGCACACCGCAGCCCAACAGGGAAGGACACCATGTCGACAACGCCGCTCGTCGCCGTCGTCACCGGCGCCAGCCGGGGAGCCGGAGCGGGCATCGCGCACGCCCTCGGTAGTCACGGCGCCATCGTCTATGTCACCGGTCGCAGCGAATCCGACCCGGACGCACCGACTCCCGACACCATCCAGCACACGGCCGCAAAAGTGACCGCGGCCGGCGGGCAGGGTATCGCGGTCCGGGTGGACCACGGCGACGACGAACAGGTGCGTGCCCTGTTCGCGCGGGTGGAGCGCGAGCAGGGCCGGTTGGACGTCCTGGTCAACAACGCCGCCGTCATCCGCGACGAGATGATGGGCCGCACCAAGTTCTGGGACGAGCCGCTCAACGTCGTCGACACCCTCGACGTCGGCGTCCGCAGCAGCTACGTCGCCACGGTGTACGCCGCACCGTTGATGCTTCCCCAGCGTCGGGGCCTGGTGGTGTTCACGTCGTCCTCGGGTGCGGTGCACTATGCGTTCGGCCCGGCCTACGGGGTGCCGAAGGCCGCCGTGGACAAGATGGCCGCCGACATGGCCCTGGATTTCCGGGAATTCGACATCGCGACGGTATCGATCTGGATGGGTTCGTTGCTCACCGATCGGGTGCGCGCGATCGTCGCCAAGAACCCGGAGAAGCTGGGGTACATCCTGGACACCGCGGAGACCCCCGAGTTGACCGGCCACGTGATCGCGGCGCTCTACAATGACCCTGATGTCATGGCCGTCAGCGGCCAAACGCTGATCGGCGCTGAACTGGCCGCCGAGTACGGCATCAAGGACGAGGGCGACCGGCAGCCACCGTCGTACCGGGAACTGTTCGATGTGCACCCGCAACAACAGCAGTCCCACGTCATGCGGTAGCCGATCCGAAGGAGTTTGTGCGTGCGCATCGGACTGACCGGCGGCGGATCATCGGTTGATTCGATTGTGCGCCAGGCGAAGCAGGCCGAGGAGGACGGGTTCGCCGCGCTGTGGTATGCCAGCGCGGTCGCCGGGGATCCGTTGGTGGCCATGGCGCTGGCCGGCCGCGCCACCTCCTCGATCGAACTGGGCACCGCAGTCCTGCAGACCTATCCCTGCCACCCGCTGCTGCAGGCCAACCGCGCGGTGGCCGCCGCCAACGCGATGGGGCGGCCCGGCTTCGCGTTGGGGTTGGGGCCGTCGCACCGTCCTGTCGTGGAAGACGTCCTGGGCCTCTCGTACGACCATCCCGGCCGCAGCACCGACGAGTACGTGCGCATTGTCGCGGCCCTGCTGCGGGACGGGGAGGCGGACTTCGATGGCGCGGACTGGAGCACCCACAGCGCCGGGCGGATGGCGGCCGCCGAGCACCCGATTCCGGTTCTGCTGGCGGCCCTTTCGCCACGCCTGCTCCGTGTCGCGGGGCGATACGCGGACGGAGTGATCCTCTGGCTCGCCTCGGCCGCGGCCCTCGAAGGTGCCATCATGCCGGTGCTGGCCGGGGCGGCCACCGAGGCGGGCCGACCGGCCCCGCGCGTGGTGGCCGGCCTCCCGATCGCGGTGCACGACGACCGCGACGAGGCCCGGGCGGCGGTGGCGGCGACGGCCACCGGCTACGCGGCGATGTCGAACTTCGAGCGCATCATCGAAACCGGCGGCGGGTCGTCGGCCGCCGACGTGGCGATCGTCGGCAACGAACATGCAGTGCAGGCACAGCTGGAACACTTGATCGCGGCCGGGGCCACCGAGGTCTGGGCCCAACCCGTCGCGGTCGGCGCGGACCGCGACCGACGCCGGTCCTCCCTGCAGCGGACCCGCGCGTTGTTGAGCGCGCTGGCGCGCCGGCCGGATTAGCCGCGGCGGCCGCTCATTTGTCGCCCGGACGGGCGCCGGCGCCGTAGACGATGCCGGCCCGGGAGGTGTCCCACCGGTTACGGAACACCACGTCGTCGACCGAGCGGCGCCGGACCGGGCCGTGCCGACCGCGCGGCCACCCGACCACGACATGCCCGGCCAGGAACCAGTCGTCGGGGACGCCGGTGGCGGCCCGGAGCGTCTGCTCGCCCTGGTAGGCCGCCCAACTGGTGAAGCAGGCGCCCAGTCCCTGCGCCCGGGCGGCCAGGTAGAAGTTCTGCATGGCGGGGTAGATCGACCCTGCCTGCAGGTACTCGGAGGCGAAGTCGTTCTTGAACGCCGCGAACAGCACGGAGGTGTGTTCGGCTGCGCGGTCGTGCAATTCGTAGGTGGCCCGGTTGTTGCGGGCGGCCCGGCTGGTGTCGTCGGCGGCGGGTCGGCTCATGCCGTAGATGGACTCGATGGTCTGCAGCGCCGCCTGCGCGGCCTCGGCGACGGCGGCGCGCTGCTCGGCCCCGTCGAGCACGATGAACCGCCACAGCTGCGCGTTCGCGCCGTTGGGCGCCCAGGTGGCCGCCTCGAGGCAGCGGCGCAGGATCTCCTCATCCACGGGGCGGTCGCTGAAGCGGCGGATCGACCGCGCGGTGGACAGCACTTCCCAGACGTCATTGGTCGGTTGGGGCATGTGAATCGGTGTACTCCACCGCGGCGCCGTTGTCGAGTACTTGCGCGGTTGTCGCAGCAAGTGCTCCGCGGGGTGTTGTGCCGGCCGTCACGTGCTGTACAGTCGTATTGCATCCGACGCGCGGTGTTCGATCGAGAGGAAACAGCAGTGGTGAACGACAAGTTCGCGATGGACGGCCGGGTCGCCGTGATCACCGGTGGGGGAACGGGTATCGGCCGCGCGTCAGCGTTGGTGTTGGCCGAACGCGGTGCCGACATCGTACTGGCCGGGCGCCGCGAGGAGCCGCTCAAGACCACCGCGCGCGACATCGAGGCGCTGGGACGCCGGGCGCTGACGGTGCCCACCGACGTCACCTCCGCCGAGGAGTGCCAGGCGCTGGTGGACGCGACGGTGGACGAATTCGGCCGGCTCGACGTGTTGATGAACAACGCCGGCGGCGGTGAGACCAAGTCGCTGATGAAGTGGACCGACGAGGAATGGCATCAGGTCCTGGACCTGAACCTGTCCAGCGCCTGGTACCTGTCGCGCGCCGCGGCCAAGCCGATGCTCGCGCAGGGGCGCGGTTCGATCGTCAACATCTCCTCGGGGGCCAGTCTGCTCGCCATGCCGCAGGCGGCGATCTACGGGGCCGCCAAGGCGGGTCTGAACAACCTGACCGGCTCGATGGCCGCGGCCTGGACGCGCAAGGGCGTGCGGGTCAACTGCATCGCCTGCGGCGCGGTCCGCACACCTGGCCTGGAGGCCGACGCCGCCCGGCAGGGCTTCGACATCGACATGATCGGCCAGACCAACGGCTCGGGCCGCATCGCCGACCCGGAGGAGATCGGCTACGGCGTACTGTTTTTCGCCTCCGACGCCTCGAGCTACTGCTCGGGCCAGACCCTGTACATCCACGGCGGCCCCGGCCCGGCCGGCGTCTGATCGCCTGCGGAGGGCAACCATGAGCGTGAGCCACGTCGGACTGCGGGTCCGCGATCTCGAGAAGTCCCAACAGTTCTACGAGGCCCTCGGCTTCGTCCAGGCCAACCGCCTGACCGTGCCGGACAAGGTGGCCGGCGGTCTGCTCGGGCTGGCCGAGCCGATCGGATTCGAGGCGGTGTACCTGCGCAAGGACGACTTCGTCCTGCAACTGCTGACCTTCTCGGGGTATCCGGCACCCGAGGAACCCGAGCGCAACATGACCAACGCCGGCCTGACCCACCTGTCGCTGGCGGTCGACGACGTCGCCGCGACCATCGCGGCGGCCCGGGAATCCGGCGGCACCGTGGTCGCTGAACCCCCCGGGGGCTATGCCTGCATGATCCGCGATCCCGAGGGCCAGCTCATCGAGCTGATCCACGCGAGCGTGCGGCCGGTGCCACCGCAGCAGAACCCCTGATCCCGAAAACCGACCCCCCAAAGAACCCACCGAAAGACCAAGGAAAATCGATGAGCAACGACGACGAGATCAAGCAGTTGCGCGAACGCGTGCAGTACCTCGAGGACCGCAGCGCCATCCTCGACTGCGTGATGAACCAGGCCCGCGGCCACGACCGCCACGACGCCGAACTGATGGGCAGCGTGTACTTCGAGGACGGGATCGACGAGCACGGACCCACCGTCAAGACCGGGCCGGAGTACGGGGCGTGGGCCAACGGCGTGCACGAGATGGTCTTCGAGGACCACCTGCACAACATCACCTCGCACACCTGCGAGATCAACGGCGACGAGGCCCACGCCGAGAGCTACGTCATGGGCGCCATGCGGGCCAAGGGTGGCAAGGTCGTCTCGCTGATGGGCGGCCGCTACCTGGACCGGCTGGAACGCCGCGACGGGGTGTGGAAGATCGCCCTGCGCCGCTGCACCATCGAATGGATGATGAACGGCGACTCCTCGGCGCTGGCCTCCGGCGCGGTCAAGGGCTTCATCAAGGGCACCTGGGACCGCACCGACCCCTCCTACACCCGCCCGCTGCAGCTGGACAGCGAGCCCGTCAGCCGCTGGTGAACCAGCGTCACATCCCAACGCGTCGGGCCGGCACCGCACCTGGTGTCGGCCCGCGCCGTTTGTTGCCCTACTCGCACCACTGATTTCAGGAACGAGGATCGATGAAACTTGCCAATAAGGTCGCTCTGATCACCGGCGGCGGATCCGGCATCGGCCGCGCGAGCGCGCAGCGACTCGCGGCCGAGGGCATGCGGATCTGCGTGCTGGATATCGACCGGGACGCCGCCGTGTCGGTCGCCGAATCCCTGGGCGGGCTGGGACTGCAGTGCGACGTCTCCGACCCCGAACAGGTGGACCGCGCCTTCACCGCTTGCCTCGCCGAACTCGGCAGCGTGGATCTGGCGTTCCTCAACGCGGGCATCACCATTGGTTGGTCCGGCGACATTGCCACGCTGGATATCTCGGAGTATCGCCGCTCGCTGGGTGTCAACGTCGACGGCGTCGTGTTCGGCGTCCGGGCGGCCGTTCGGGCCATGCGCGCGCGCAGCAACCCGGGGGACGGCGTCATCCTGGCGACCGCCTCGCTGGCGGGGATCTTGCCGTGGCATCCGGACCCGGTCTACTCGCTGGGCAAGCACGCGGTGGTCGGCTTCATGCGGTCCGTCGCGCCGAACCTCGCCGCCGACGGCATCGCCGTACACACCATCTGCCCCGGTATCACCGAGACCGGGGTGCTCGGCGACCGGCGGTCCCTCGTCGAACGCATCGGGGTGCCGGTCATGGAACCCGAACACGTCGCCGACGCGGTACTCACCGCCATCGCCGCGGGGCCGCAGGCCAGCGGCTCCTGTTGGGTTTCCCAACATGGGAAGCCCGCCTGGGCAATGGAGTTCGCCGACGTCCAGTGCCGCGACACGCGCCTGAACGTGCCGGTCGCGCAGTCCGGGAAAGGTTGAGGGCCTCAGCCGAGGAGCACGGGCATGCTGTCCCACCCGCGCACCGTGGCTGTCGGCGCCCGCACCGCGTTGTCCTGATCGACGGTCCAATCCGGCCAGCGCTTCAGGATCTCCTCCAGGGCCACCCGGCCTTCCAGCCGGGCCAGCGACGCCCCGAGGCAGAAGTGGGTGCCCCGGCCGAAGGACAGATGGTTCGCGTTGCGGTGGATGTCGAACCGGTCGGGGTCGTCGAACTTGCGCTCGTCGCGGTTCGCCGCGCCCGCCATCAGCAGCAGCGCGCTGCCGGCCGGGATGGTCTGGCCGTGGTAGTCGATGTCGTTGGAGACGTAGCGCGCGATGTTGTGCACGGGCGGCTCGAACCGCAGCACCTCCTCGACCGCCCCGCCGATCAGCGCCGGGTCGGCCACCAGTTCGCGGCGCTGATCGGGGTGTTCGCCCAACAGCTTGCCCAGCCAACCGAACAGCCGCCCGACGGTCTCGGTGCCCGCATTGGCGACCACCCCGAGGAACACCAGCAACTCTTCGGACCTGAGCCGACGAACGGTGCCCGAGACGTCCTCGAACTCGACGTTGAGCAGTTCGGTCACCAGATCGTCGGACGGGTTCTTGGCGCGCCACTCGACGTACTCGGCGAACATGTTGCCGTTGAAGTAGTTGTCTTTGCTGACCTTCAGCGGCTTACCGGGTTCGTTGCGCAACCTGCGGTGGGCGATCGACCGGACGCTGCGCTGCAACGAATCCGGCATGCCGACCAGCATTCCGATGACCCGCATGGGCATCTCGGCCCCGAGATCCAGGGTGAAGTCGAGACGGTCGCCGCCCACCAGCGGGTCCAGGCAGGCGGCGCAGAACGCGCGCACCTGTTCCTCGATGGCCCGCATCTTCTTCGGCGTGAAGGCGCGTGAGACCAGCAGCCGATGGACGGTGTGCAGCGGTGGGTCCTCGTTGATGAAGACCCCCTCGGGCATATTGGGTTCGGCCTTGACCACCTCCAGGATGTCGCCCTTGGCGTTGCTCAGGTTCGCCGTGTCGCGCAATCCGGTCTCGACATCGTCGAAGCGGCTCAAACCCCAGAAGTCGAGCTTTTCGTTGTAGTACACCGGAGCTTCGTCCCGGAGTCGCCGATAGGTGGGGTAGGGGTCCACGTCGATCTCGATGTCGTAGGGGTCGTACGTGAGCTGCCTGTCGGTCGCGGCGTTCATCGTGCTCCTAAGCCTTTGTGCCAGTGCGTGACCTGGCATGCAGTACGATCGTACAGCACGTGGTGATCGAACAGAAGGAGCGGCGATGGACCTGGGTTACGTCTCGTTGAACACCCCCGACGACATTGCGCCGGATGTCCTGGCCGCTGAACTGGAGGCGCGTGGCTTCGAGTCGCTGTGGGTGGGGGAGCACCCGCAGGTCCCCGTCGCCTCGGGCACCGGGATGCCGCGCCGGCTGCTCGCGGCCCAGAAGCAGATGTGGGACCCGCTCGTTTCGCTGATGATGGCCGCGCAGGCCACCGAGAAGCTGCGGCTGGGCACCGCGGTGGCGCTGCCGCTGGAGCGTGAATTATTCACGCTGGCAAAGCAAGTCGCCACGTTGGACCGCCTCAGCGGGGGGCGGCTGCTGTTCGGGATGGGCGTGGGTGTTCGGCCGGAGCTCGAAGTGGCGACGCGCAACATCGCGTGGTCCCAGCGCTACCGCGCGCTCGCGGACATGGTGGCCGCACTCGAGGTGCTCTGGACCGACGACGAGTCGTCGTATCGCGGTGAGTTCTTCGACTTCGAGCCCGTCTGGTCCTACCCCAAGCCGCAGCAGCGACCGCGGCCGCCGCTGCTGGTCGCGGCCACCGGCCCGAAGGCGCTGCAGTCCTGCCTGAAGTGGGCCGATGGGTGGTTGCCCGGCGACGCTGCGCTCGGGGACGTGCCTGCCGCGCTGGACCGGTTCCGGCAGCTCGCCCACGACGCGGGGCGCGACCCGGCCACGCTGGATCTGACCATCATGGTGTGGGGCGAGCCCACGCTGGAGGTGCTGCAGGGCTATCGCGAACTCGGCTTCAATCGCGCCGTGCTGGGCGGTGGGCGCCGCGACGGCACCGATCCCGCCACGACCCTGCCGTTCCTCGATCGGTGCGCGGAGATGGTGGAACAGCTGACCTGAGCCGGGTCAGCCGACGGAGTCCAAGAACCGCTCGAAGGCCGCGGTGACCTCGCGGTGTGCGGTCTTGACGCCGATGCCCTCCTCGAGGCTCAGGAACTTCGGGATACCCGACATCAGCAATTGCAGCGCGGCCGGCGAGAGGTCGCCGAGGCGCGCGTCCTTGCCGTACTTCGCCACCAGGGCGTCGACCTGGACCTTGCGCATCCGCTTGGTCACCTTGGCGATCTCGGCCTGGATCGTCTTCCGATGATTGCCCAGCGCCATGAACTCGGTCATCATCGCGCCGGTGGCCTCGCGCTGGTTGTATCTCCACAGCGTGCGCAGCGGATCGTCGGGGTTTTCCTGCAGGGTCTTGGTCAGGTAGTCCAGATTGCGATCGCTGTAGCGGCGAATCGCCGCGAGGAAGATGTCGTCGAGCGTCGGAAAGTAGTACTGCACCAGGCTGGGGGTGACGCCGGCCTCCGAGGCCAGCGTGCGGTAGCTGATGCTGGCGTACCCCGTGTCGAGCAGCAGGCGCTCCACGTGGTCGAGCAAAGCGTCCCGCGTCTTGGACGTCTCGGCGCCCACGCGCCGCGGTGAAGCTGCCATATCTCCTCGCTCGGTCGAAGAACGCCTACATCTTGACACGTCAACCGGACCGCATCGGCCACCCTTGACGGCCCGGTGCGCATTGCTATACGAATGTATAGCAGATGCCCGGGTCGACGCGGCCCAACCTGGAACGCACGGAGGACGCCCGGTGCCCAAACGAATGATCTTCACGCTGTTGGTGATGGACTCCGTCGGCCACAACTTTCACGGCGGCTGGCGCCATCCCCGCGCGCGCAACCGCGAGTACAAGAACTTCGACATGTGGGTCGAGCTCGCGCAGAAGGCCGAGGCCGCGAAGTTCGACGCATTCTTCTTCACCGACGTGCTCGGGGTGCAGGGCGAGTACGACGGCTCGCGCGACATCGTCTTCGAACAGGCGATGAACGTTCCGGTCGGCGACTGCACGATGCTGCTGCCCGTGCTCGCGCGCGAGACCACCGACATCGGCCTGATGTACACGAGTTCGGTCATCCAACAACACCCGTTCTCGTTTGCCCGGCAGGTCTCGACTCTCGATCACCTCAGCAACGGCCGCGTGGGGTGGAACATCGTGACGTCGGCCAACGAACGGGCTTTCGCCAATTTCGGTGTGCCCGGTGGCTTGTCGCACGACCAGCGTTACGAGTGGGCGCACGAGTACGTGGATGTCGCCTACAAGCTGTGGGAAGGGTCGTGGGACGTCGGTGCCGTCGTCGACGACCCGGGCCGGGGCATCTACACCGACCCGACGAAGGTGCACGACATCAACCACGCCGGTGAGCGCTACCGGGTCGAGGGCTACAACCTGATGGAGCCCTCGCCGCAGCGGACGCCACTGCTGGCGCAGGCGGGCGGATCGCCGGCCGGTCTGGACTTCGCGAGCCGGCACGCCGAGGTGATGTTCCTGTCCGCCTTCACTCCAGAATCGATCGCCCAGCAGGTCGACACCGTGCGCAGCCAGGCCCGCTCGCACGGTCGCCGCGACGAGGACATCCTGTTCCTGCAGGGCTTGATGTTCGTCGTGGGCTCCACCGACGAAGAGGCCAACCGGAAGTGGATGGAGTTGGAACAGTGGCGATCCCAGGAGGCGCAGGCCGCCTACTTCGCCAGTCTCAGCGGCATGGACCTCGGCCGGCATGACCAGGACACTCCGCTGGAGGACCTCATCGAGTCCATGCCGGGTATCCGGGGTGCCTTCTTGTCCCTGATCAACGCGTGGCCGCCGGGCGGCAAGCCCACCATCCGTGACTTCCTGACCACCATGTCGCTGCCCCAGATGGTCGTCGGATCGCCGGAGACCATTGCCGCGCGGCTGCTCGAGTTCCAGGCCGCGGGCTCCGACGGCGTACAGGTGATGAACATGCTGATGCCGGAGAGCTACGACGAGTTCTTCGAGCACGTCGTCCCGGTGCTGCAGGACAGGGGGCTGATGCAGACGGAGTATCGGCCGGGCACGTTGCGGCAGAAGATATTCGACACCGACCAGCCGCATGTCTCCGAGCGGCACCCGGCCCACGGGTACCGCGGCATGTTCTGCTGAGACGCCTGTTCGGCTGAAACGCGACGAGCGGCCACTGGTGTACAGAAACTTGCGAATTTCCGTACCTCAGTGGCCGCTCGCGCGGACGAACAGGAAGAACAGTTACAGCTGGGCCAGCCGGGGGACCGACCCGCGGGCACGCAGACCGGCGCCGGCCTTGCGGGTGAGTTCCCGTGAGCTGCCGAGCAACCCGTCGAGCACCAGTGCGCGCTTGATGTGCACGTGCAGGTCGTGTTCCTCGGTGAAGCCGATACCGCCGAGGACCTGCTGGCAGTGCTTGGCGGCGATCAGTGCCGCCTTCCCGGCGGCGGCCTTGGCCAGCAGCGCGGTCAGGTCGGGGTTGTCGGTGCCGGGCAGCGTCAGCGTCGCCTCGGCGCCCTCGATGGCCACCAGCGTCTCGGCGAGCCGGTGCCGCACGGCCTGGAACGATGCGATCGGCTTGCCGAACTGCACCCGGTCCAGCGCGTGCTGGCGGGCCAGGGCAAGCATCGCCCGAGCCGAACCGACCAGCCACCAGCCCACGGCCAGGCGTGCCTCCGCGACCCGGATCGGGTAACCCTCCTCCTCGCGGCGCAGCGGCAGCCCGCCCAGGGTCGCAGTAGCGCCCGCTTCTCCGGCCCCGCGGTCCCAGATCACCCAGGTGTTGCCGGCATACGGCAGCGGCAACTCCACGTCCGCGCCGATCTCGTTGCCCGTGGCGTTGAGTACGACGTCGACCAGAACCGAGGCGTGCGAACCGGTTTCGCCCAGCAGGCGGAACACCAGCGGCACCGCCGTCTCGGCGGCCTCGGAGAGCATCTCGGCCCAGCCCATCTCGGTCAGCGCGGCGTCGAGAGCCGGGCCGGACTTGGCGAGCATGGTCTTACGCAGGGACGCCTCGAGCATGTCGAGTGACTCTTTGTCCACGATCACTCCTTCCCGAGATCCAGCAACCGGCGCGCGATGATGTTGCGCTGCACCTCGCCGGTGCCGCCGTAGATGGTGGCCGCCCGCGAATACAGGTACTCGGTCCGCCATTCGGTGTCGTCGAGCTCGATGACACCGGGCAGCAGGTTGCGGACGGTGTCGAAGAGCTGCTGTTCGGCGCCGGCCAACAGCACCTTGTCGATCGAGGTGTCCGGCCCCAGCTTCTGGCCCTCGGCGAGGCGATGCTGGGTGGCCCGCGAGCGGCAGCGCAGCGTGTGCAGCGCCAGGTAGGCGTCGCCCATCTCCGCATCGATGGCCTGGCCCTGCCTTTTCACGTCCTCGACCAGGGCGTCGAAGCGTGCGTACAGGTAGGCGATGCGCTGCCAGAAGCACGTCGAGCGTTCGTAGGGCAGCAGGTCCATCGCCAGCTGCCAACCGTCGCCGGGCTTGCCCAGCATCCGGCTCTCGTCGACCACCACGTCGTCGAAGTACACCTCGCAGAACTCGTCGACGTCGTGCATGGTCCGCAGCGGACGCACGGAGATGCCGGGAGTGTCGAGATCGACGAAGAACGCGGTGATGGACTGATGCGCCGGGGTGTCCGGGCCGCCCGTGCGGGTGAGCAGCACGCACCGGGTGGCGTACTGCGCGAAGCTGGTCCACACCTTCTGGCCGTTGATCACCCAGGTGTCGCCGCGCTGCTCGGCCCGCGTGGTCAGCGACGCCAGATCGCTGCCCGCGCCGGGCTCCGAGAAGCCCTGGCACCAGGATTCCTGGCCCGACAACAGCTTCGGCACCATCTCGGCGGCCAGCTCGGGGCGGGCGTAGTCGATCATGGTGGGCGTCAGGACCTCGAGCATCGAGTACGGCCCGGGGTGGTCCAGGCGCCGCCCGACGATCTCCTCGCCGACGATGGCGCGCAGGATGTCCGGACCGCCCAGGCCCCCGGTGGATTCCGGCCAGCCGTACCGCATCCAGCCGGCATCCCACAGCGCCTTCAGCACGCGCAGGTGCTGAGCCTGGTGGGCGTCCAGCGAGTCCTCGCCGGGCGGGGGAGTCAGGTCGTTCTCGTCGAGCCAGGTGCGCAGCGCGGTCCGGAACGCGGCGGGCTCGTGCAGCTCGGTCATCCGGCCTCGGGCCTGCCGATCGCGTGCGGGCGGCCGTGGTCGTGGTCACCGCTGCGCCGGATGAAGGTCATGGCGCGCGTCTGCAGCCGCCAACCGTCGGCGGTGCGCACGTAGGTGTCGCGGTAATAGCCGATGCGCATGTCGTGCTTGGAGTGCTCGATGAAACACAGCGGCTGGGTACCAGTGGCGGTGTCGGCGCCCTCGACCAGGTCGATCAGCGCGGTGCCGGTCATGAACAGGCCCTTGGGCGCGGCGTCGACCAGGACGGGGAAGCGGTTCAGCGTGTAGGTCTCCCCGAAGGCGCTGTAGGTGCCGTCGGGGGTGAAAACGCTGACGAGACCATCGATGTCGCCCTGGGTGATGGTGACCGCGTACTTGGCGAGCACCTGCTGGATCTCGATCAGATCCTCGGTGCGGGTCGGCTTGTCAGTTGGCTGAGTCATTGCGGAAGACCTTACCTCCCTTCATTACGAAATTCACATCTCGTGTAACGCCGATATCGGCCAGCGGATCGCCGGGCACCGCGATGATGTCGGCCAGCAGGCCCTCGGCCAGTCGCCCGCGGTCGGTGACATTGATCAGGTCGGCGGCCACCACGGTGGCGGCGCGCAGCACCGCGGCCGGGGGCAGCCCCCACTCGACCAGGGTCACCAGTTCGTCGGCGTTCTTGCCGTGCGGGATCGCTGGCGCATCGGTGCCGACGGCGATCTTCACCCCGGCCTCGTAGGCCGCCTTGATGGACGTGCGCGCCTTGGGGAACATCTCGGCGGCCTTGTCCTGCAGCACCTTCGGTGCCTTGGAGACATCCATCGCCTCGGCCAGTCGTCGGGTGCTCACCAGGAAGCGGTCGTTGTCGACGAGCATCTGGATGGCCTCGTCGTCCATCAGGAAGCCGTGTTCGATGCAGTCGATGCCGCAGTCCACGGCGTGCTTGACGGCCTCGGCGCCGTGTGTGTGCGCGGCCACCCGCAGCCCGCGCCGGTGCGCCTCGTCGACGATGACGCGCAGTTCCTCGTCCGAATAGTGTTGTGCGCCGGCCTCACCGGTCAGCGACATGACACCGCCGGAACAGCAGACCTTGATCAGCTGGGCGCCGTGCTTGATCTGGTAGCGCACGGCCTTGCGGATCTCGTCGACCCCGTTGGCGATGCCCTCCTCGATGGTCAGCTCCAGCACGCCGGGCATGAAGGCCGCGAACATCGTCGGGTCCAGGTGCCCACCGGTCGGGGTGATGGCGTGCCCGGCCGGCACAACTCGCGGTCCGTCGATCATGCCGGCGTCGATCGCCCTGCCGAGTGCGACGTCGAGCAGGTATCCGCCGGTCTTGACGAACAGTCCGAGGTTGCGCACCGTGGTGAACCCGGCGCGCAACGTGCGCCGTGCGTTGCCGACCGCGCGCAGCACCCGGGTGGGCGGGTCGTCCTGAACCTGGGACAGGCCGGGGTTCTCACCCCGGCCGCCCATCAGCAGGTTGACCTCCATGTCCATCAGGCCCGGCAACAGGATCGAATCGCCGAGATCGATCAGCTCCCCCTGTGGCTGACCACCGATCCCGACGATTCGATCGCCGTCGACATGGACGACGCCGGGGCGAATGATCTCCCCGGCATCGACATCGAGCAACCCTGCGGCTTTGAGGGTGATCACCCTTAAACCACCGGCTCCCGGATGATTTCGACCCATGCCGCCCCGCTGTCGAGCACGCGCGGCTGCTTCCAGACCTCCACCGGGAAGCTGACCATCACCACCGACTGCATGAGGTGCATCAGGCGCTTGGCCTGATCTGGCATGTCGTGCAGCGGGAAACGGGCATCGAGGTAGACCATGACCTCCTCGAGGCGGGCCATCCCGGCGTCATAGAGCTCCTGCATCTCCTCCATGCTGGAGGCCAGCCGCTTGGCGTAGCGCTCCGGCTCGGTGGCCAGGATCCAGTCGCTGAACCGCTCCAGGTCGGCGAACTCGGCCGGCAGCAGGGCCTCTTTGGTTCCGTTGGTCTCAGACATGTGCGCTGTCCTTCACATTCCCGTTGGCTTTGGCGGCCTCGGCGGCGGCCTTCTCCAGCTTGTACTTGTCGACGTACTTGTGCGCGGTGTGGTGCAGGTGCCGCAGCAGGATTTCCTGGTCGCAGAGCGGGAACTCGGTGACCGCCCGGGTGCCGATCTGGGTCTGGGTGGCCTCCAGCGTATTGGCGTCCTGCAGCGCGTACTCCTTGAACGTCACCGCGGCCAGTTCCTGGCTGAGCCGCTGGCGGGTGTTCTTCGGCGGCACGAAGTACAGGTTCGCCTCGAAGATGTGGGTGTCCACACCGGTCGGCCAGTAGTTGTAGGTGAGGTACCAGCCCGGCACCCACAGCAGCAGGGTGAAGTTCGGGAAGAACTCGAAAGAGTCCTGGCCCCAGGTCTTTTGCCGCGCCGGGTTGACCGCCGGCGGCAACTCGTCGGGCAGGATGCCCTTGATGTCGGGGCGGTCCCACGGACCGAACAGACCCGAGTGCAGGATCCGCTCGATGGGCTTGACCATGTTCAGGTCCTTCGGCGGGCTCATGCCGCCCCAGGACGAGATCATCGAGTGCTGGTCCTTGATGTCGTAGTGCAGCGCCTCGAACCCGACCTTGGCCAGCTTCTCGGCCTCTTCCTTGGTCGCCTGCTTCATGTGCAGGATCGGCGCGTGGTAGAACTCGACGAATGCGTCGATGAACAGCTTCCAGTTCGCCTTGATCTCGGAGCGGTAGCTGTAGACCTCGGTCATCTCGTGGAAGGGGTAGCCCTTCAGGCCCTGGCCGAACTCGCCCAGGTAGTCCTCGAGGGGTTCGGCGTCGTCGTCGAAGTTGACGAAGATGAAGCCTTCCCAGACCTCGCAGCGCACCGACTTGAGCGGGTAGTCCGCCTTGTCGACGTCGAAGAACTCGTCTTCCTGCTGGATGAAGGTCAGGTCACCCTTGAGGTCGTAGCGCCAGGCGTGGTACTTGCAGGTGAACTGCCGGCAGCTGCCCGAGGTCTCCTCGCCGGGGTAGTCGTTCCAGACCAACTTGTTGCCGCGGTGACGGCACAGGTTGTAGAAGGCACGGATGGTGCCGTCCTTGTCCTTGTTGATGATGATCGAGGTGCCCGGGCCCACCGACGGCATCTCGCGGGTGAAGTAGCTGCCGGTCTTGGGCAGGCGCTCGACCCGCCCGACGTGCAGCCACAGCTTGCGGAAGATGGCCTGCTGCTCGAGCTTCCACTGCTCCGGGTCGATGGAGTCGGTGTAGTCGACGGGTGCGGTGCCAAGTTCTGGCCAGTTCTCGGTCCAGCTGCCCACAGCCGGTTTGGGGAAGAAAGCCATCAGTGGATCTCCTGTTCTTTACGACGCTCGGTGCCGTGTTCACGCTGGGCGCGCAGCCCCGCGGGCTGAGCGGTGAGTTGACCGGGGCCGGCTGACGGCGCCGCGGGCAGGCTGGGCGATGTCATTTTGACCGGTCTCCTCTCGCTCACGAGAATCATATTCTCATATCCGGATAACAGATTTCCATGAACTTGCCGTTTGGTCAACGTGGCACTCCTTCGGAGTCGCCGCGCGGGCCCGGCCGTTGTCCGCGCCGACCAGGCGATTCGGTGCCTACGCTGCGCCGGAACTGCGGTTCGGATGTTGATTCTCGCCTAGCGAGAAGCTAGTTTCCTAGTTGAGAGAACGCGCGCAGCCTAGCGCGTCGACGTCTGTCGTGGCCGCCCGACCAGCCGACCCCGCCGGGATCGGGCGCCCTACATGGAAGGAAGCGCCATGCACAAGGACGACATGATTTTGATTTCGGTGGATGATCACATCATCGAGCCGCCGGAGATGTTCAAGAATCATTTGCCGGCCAAGTATGTCGATGAGGCGCCGCGGTTGGTGCACAACGCTGATGGTTCGGATACGTGGCAGTTCCGGGATGTGGTGATCCCGAATGTGGCGTTGAATGCGGTGGCGGGCCGGCCCAAGGAGGAGTACGGCCTGGAGCCGCAGGGTCTTGATGAGATCCGCAAGGGTTGTTATGACCCGGCTGAGCGGGTCAAGGACATGTCCGCCGGTGGGGTGTTGGCCACGATGAACTTTCCGTCGTTCCCGGGGTTCGCCGCGCGGTTGTTCGCCACCGATGATGACGAGTTCTCGATGGCGTTGGTGCAGGCCTACAACGACTGGCACATCGACGAATGGTGCGGATCGCACCCGGGCCGGTTCATTCCGATGGCGATCCCGGCGATCTGGAATCCGCAGTTGTGCGCCCAGGAGATCCGCCGGGTGGCCGACAAGGGGGTGCACTCGCTGACGTTCACCGAGAACCCCTCCACCCTGGGGTATCCGAGTTTTCATGATCTGGAGTACTGGCGCCCGGTCTGGGAAGCCCTGGTCGATACCGAGACGGTGATGAACGTCCACATCGGGTCCTCGGGCAAGTTGGCGATCACCGCCCCGGATGCGCCGATGGATGTGATGATCACGTTGCAGCCGATGAACATCGTCCAGGCTGCTGCGGATCTACTCTGGTCGGCGCCGATCAAGGAATTCCCGACCCTGAAGATCGCCTTGAGTGAGGGTGGGACGGGGTGGATCCCGTACTTCCTGGACCGGGTCGATCGCACCTTTGAGATGCATTCGACCTGGACGCATCAGGATTTCGGGGGGAAGTTGCCGTCGGAGGTGTTCCGGGAGCACTTCATGACGTGTTTCATCTCCGACCCGGTCGGGGTGAAGAACCGGCACCTGATCGGGGTGGACAACATCTGCTGGGAGATGGACTACCCGCACTCGGACTCGATGTGGCCCGGGGCCCCCGAAGAACTCTCGGCGGTCTTCGACACCTACGACGTCACCGACGAGGAGATCAACAAGATCACCCACGAGAACGCCATGAAGCTGTATCAGTTCGAGCCGTTCAACCACATCCCCAAGGACCAGGCCACCGTCGGGGCGCTACGCAAGTCCGTCGAAGGCCACGACGTCGAGATCCGGGCCCTGTCCCACGAACGCGACCGCAGCAACGGCGGCAGCGGCATGGACGCCCTGACCGCCGCCGCCGAGGCCAACTCCTCGGCCCGGTAACCACTCTCGCACTGCGCGAGCAACTTTCGGCCTTTCGTCGCACGCGACGAGATACATACGAGAACGTGAGGGACGCACCATGTCTGGCGGAATGAACTTCGAGCTGACCGAGGACCAGCAGCTGATCCGGAAGTCGGTGGCCGAGCTGGCGTCGAAGTTCGACGATCACTACTGGATGACCAAGGACCAGGAACACGAGTTCCCGCAGAAGTTCTACGACGCCATCGCCAAGGGCGGCTGGTTGGGGATGACCATCCCGGAGCAGTACGGCGGTCACGGCCTGGGCATCACCGAGGCCACCATCCTCGCCGAGGAGGTGGCCCGATCCGGTGGGGCGATGAACGCCGCCAGCGCCATCCACCTGTCGATCTTCGGCATGCAGCCGGTGGTGGTGTTCGGCTCCGATGAGATGAAGGCCGCGACCCTGCCCCGCATCGTCAACGGCGACCTGCATGTCTGCTTCGGCGTCACCGAACCCGGTGCCGGACTGGACACTTCGCGTATCACCACGTTCGCCAAGCGGGACGGCGACCACTATGTGGTCAACGGGCGCAAGGTGTGGATCTCCAAGGCGCTGGAGTCCGAGAAGATCCTGCTGCTCGCCCGCACCACGCCGTATGACGAGGTAAGTAAGAAGACCGACGGGCTGTCGCTGTTCCTGACCGACCTGGACCGTGACCGGGTGGAGATCCGGCCGATCAAGAAGATGGGCCGCAACGCCGTGTCGTCCAACGAGCTGTTCATCGACGATCTGCGGGTGCCGGTCGAGGACCGGATCGGCGAGGAGGGCAAGGGATTCCAGTACATCCTGCACGGGTTGAACCCCGAGCGGATGCTGATCGCCGCCGAAGCCCTGGGCATCGGGCGGGTTGCGCTGGACCGAGCGGTCAAGTACGCCAACGAACGCCACGTCTTCGACCGGCCCATCGGCATGAACCAGGGCATCCAGTTCCCGCTGGCCGACTCGCTGGCCCGGCTCGACGCCGCCGAGCTGATCCTGCGCAAGGCGACCTGGCTCTACGACAACGGCAAGCCGTGCGGCCGCGAGGCCAACATGGCCAAATACCTTTGCGCCGATGCCGGTTTCGGCGCCGCCGACCGTGCGCTGCAGACCCATGGCGGGATGGGGTACTCGGAGGAGTACAACATCTCCCGGTTCTTCCGTGAGTCGCGGTTGATGAAGATCGCCCCGGTGAGCCAGGAGATGATCCTGAACTTCCTGGGATCGCACGTGCTGGGCCTGCCCCGCAGCTACTGAGGAGCCAATCCAATGAACCCCCTGTTCGACCTGACGGGCCGCGCTGCCCTGGTGACCGGCGCCGGGGCCGGTATCGGCGCGGCGGTGTCGGAGGCGTTGGCCCGCGCGGGCGCCGCGGTCCTGGTCACCGACATCAGCGGTGACGCGGCCGCGGCCGTCGCCGAGCGGATCAACACCGCCGGCGGCAAGGCCGACAGCGCCGCCCTGGACGTCAGCGACCGCGACGCCGCGGTGGCCGCCGCCGAACGCGCCGCCGGACTCGGTGCGGGCCAGCTGCACATCCTGGTCAACAACGCCGGCGTCACCTCGCCCGCGATGTTCCCGAAGCTGACCGACGAGACGTTCCGGCTGACGTTCGACATCCACGTCATGGGGACGTTCCACTGCACTCAGGCCGCGCTGCCACACATCCCGACCGACGGCACCGGCCGCGTCATCAACGTGACCTCCGCGGCGGGCATCACCGGCACGCTCGGACAGGTCAACTACTCGGCGGCCAAGGCCGGCCTCATCGGCTTCACCAAATCGCTGGCCCGCGAACTCGCCCCGAAGAGCATCCTGGTCAACGCGCTGGCACCGTTGGCCGCGACGCCGATGACCGAGACCATCCGCACCAACGAGAAGTTCGCGGCCAACATGATGAACCGGATCCCGCTCAAGCGGTGGGCCGACGCCGACGAGGTGGCCGGCCCGTTCGTCTTCCTGGCCTCCGATGCCGCGTCGTACATCACCGGGCAGGTGCTGCCGGTCGATGGCGGCATGGTTATGTGAACCGCATGCAGAGCAACGCCGCGCCGCTGGCCGGGATCACCGTCGTCGCGATGGAACAGGCCGTCTCGGCGCCGATGTGCACCCGCGTGCTGGCCGACTTCGGTGCCCGGGTGATCAAGGTGGAGAACCCCAAGGGCGGGGACTTCGCCCGCGACTACGACGACGTCGTCAACGGCCCCGGAGGCCTTGCCGCGCACTTCGTTTGGGCCAACCGCGGCAAGGAGTCCATCACGCTGAACCTGAAGGACCCCGCGGGCCTCGACGTGCTGCATCGGCTGCTGGACCGCGCCGACGCGCTGGTGTCCAACCTGGCTCCCGGGGCGCTGGCCCGGATGGGGTTGGCCGCAGCCGACCTGCGCGAGCGGCACCCCGACGTGATCCCGGTGGAGATCGACGGCTACGGACCCGGCGGTCCGCTCTCCCACAAGCGCGCCTACGACTTGCTGGTGCAGGCCGAGTCGGGCACCTGCGCCGCGACCGGCTATCCCGGCATGCCGGCCAAGCCGGGCCCGCCGGTGGCCGACGTCTCCAGCGGCCTGTACGCGGCGCTGTCCATCATGGCGCTGCTCATCGGCCGGGAACGCAACAACGTCACGACCGCCCCGGCGGTCGCGGTGAGCCTGTTCGACACCATGACCGACATCATGGGTTACCAACTGACCTACACCCAGCATTCCGGCATCGACCAGGAACCGCTGGGCATGAGTTCGCCCGCGGTCGCCCCGTACGGCGCGTTCCCCACCCGTGACGGGCAGACCGTCGTGCTGGGCACCACCAACGACCGCGAGTGGCAGCGGGTGGCCCGTGAGATCATCGACCGCCCCGACCTGGCCGACGATCCGCGCTTCGCCACCAACTCCGACCGGTGCTCGCACCGCGACACCCTGAACGAGGCGATCGGATCCTGGTGCGCCCAGCACGATCTGGCGCACATCCAGAAGACGGCCGACGACGCCGGTATCGGGAACTCGCGCTACAACCTGCCCAGCGAGGTCGTCGCGCATCCGCACCTGCAGGCCCGCGACCGCTGGCGGCAGGTCGACACCCCCAGGGGACCGATCCCGGCGCTGCGGCCCCCACCGGTGATCGAGGGGTTCGAACAACCCATGGGCGCGGTCCCCGGGCTCGGCGAGCACACCGACGCGGTGCTCAGTGAGTTCGGTTTCGACGCAGCGGGGATCGCGCAGTTACGTGAGCAGGGCGCGATCGGCCCGGCCTATTCGGCTACGACGCACTGAGATTCGAGGCGGAGGAACAATGCGAGAAACAGTCATCGTCGGTGCCGTGCGCACCCCGGTCGGCAAGCGCAACGGCGGGCTCGCCGGGACGCACGCCGCGGACCTGTCGGCGGTGGTACTCAACGAGCTGGCGGCCCGCACCGGGCTGGACCCCGACATCGTCGACGACGTGGTGTGGGGCTGTGTGTCCCAGGTCGGCGACCAGTCCAGCAACATCGGCCGGTACGCGGTGCTGGCGGCCGGTTGGCCCGAGCACATCCCCGGCACCACGGTCAACCGCGCCTGCGGCTCCAGCCAGCAGGCGCTGGACTTCGCGGTGCAGGCGGTGATGTCCGGACAGCAGGACGTCGTCGTCGCCGGCGGCGTGGAGGTCATGAGCCGCGTGCCCCTGGGCGCCGCGCGCGCCACCGGCATGCCGTACGGTCCGAAAGCCCTTGCCCGCTATGACAACTTCGAGTTCAACCAGGGCATCGGCGCGGAGATGATCTGCGAGAAGTGGGGCTTCGACCGCACCGCGGTCGACGAGTACGCCGTGCGCTCCCACGAACTGGCCGCCGCCGCCCAGGACGCAGGCGCCTTCAAGGACCAGATCGTCCCGGTGAGCACCGAGGCCGGCGTCGTCGACGCCGACGAGGGCATCCGGCGCGGCAGCACCGTGGAGAAACTCGCGGGTCTCAAGCCGGCCTTCAAAGACGACGGCGTGATCCACGCCGGCAACTCCTCGCAGATCTCCGACGGGGCCGCCGCGCTGCTGGTGATGACCGCCGAGAAGGCGCGCGAGCTGGGGATGACCCCGCTGGCCCGCTACGTGGCCGGCGCGGTGACCGGTGCCGACCCGGTGCTGATGCTCACCGGCCCCATCCCCGCCACCGAAAAGGTGCTGCGCAAGGCCGGATTGGGGATCGACGACATCGGTGTGTTCGAGGTCAACGAGGCGTTCGCGCCGGTGCCGATGGCCTGGCTCGCCGACACCGGCGCCGATGCCGCGCGGCTCAACCCGCTCGGCGGCGCGATCGCCCTGGGGCACCCGCTCGGCGGGTCCGGCGCGGTGTTGCTGACCCGGATGATCAACCACATGCGCGACAAGGGCATTCGCTACGGGCTGCAGACGATGTGCGAGGGCGGCGGCACGGCCAACGCCACCGTCGTCGAGCTCATCTAGCGCCGACAAGGGAGAAGACTGTGCGCCGCACGCTGTTCACCGAGGACCATGAGGCTTTCCGCGAACTGGCTCGCGACTTCATCGAGAAGG
Organism: Actinomycetes bacterium; assembly: GCA_023460175.1. GTDB lineage: Bacteria > Actinomycetota > Actinomycetes > Mycobacteriales > Mycobacteriaceae > Mycobacterium. The sequence continues at coordinate 16,386 of JAEWRC010000023.1, read as the reverse complement.
AGGTCGTGCCCGCCTACCCGCAGTGGGAGAAGGCCGGTCGGATGCCGCGCGAGGCGTTCGCCAAACTCGGTGCCACCGGGATGATGGGGATGGCCATCCCCGAGGAGTACGGCGGTGGTGGGCAGTCCGATTACCGCTACAACGTGGTCCTGCAGGAGGAGGCGGCGCGCGCGCTGGTCACCCTGTCGACGGTGCGCACCCAGCTCGAGGTGATCCTGCCGTACTTCCTGCACTACGCCAACGACGAGCAGCGGCAGCGCTGGTTCCCGGGCCTGGCGGCGGGCACGCTGCTGACCGCCGTCGCGATGACCGAGCCCGGCACCGGGTCGGATCTGGCGGGGGTGCGCACCACCGCCCGGCTCGACGGCGACCACTACGTGCTCAACGGCGCGAAGACGTTCATCACCGGCGGCATGCAGGCCGACCTGGTGATCGTCGTCGCGCGCACGTCGACCGATCCGGACAACCGTCGCCGCGGCCTCACCCTGCTGGTGGTCGAGGACGGCATGGCCGGCTTCGAACGCGGCCGCGAGCTCGAAAAGATGGGCTGCAAGGTGCAGGACACCGCCGAGTTGTCCTTCACCGACGTGCGCGTCCCGGTGACCAACCGGCTCGGCGAGGAGGGCGAGGCGTTCTCCTACCTCGGGCACAACCTGGCCCAGGAACGCCTGACCGTGGCCGTCGGCTCGGTCGCGCAGGCCCGCTCGGCGATCCTGGCGGCCATCGACTACACCAAGACCCGCAAGGCCTTCGGGACCCCGGTCGCCTCGTTCCAGAACACCAAGTTCGAACTCGCGGCCTGCTCCACGGAAGTCGAGGCGGCCCAGGCGATGCTGGATCAGGCGGTCGCCGAGCACGTCACCGGCGAGCTGTCCGGCGCTGACGCGGCCCGGGTCAAGCTGTTCTGCACCGAGATGCAGGCCCGCGTGATCGATCGTTGCCTGCAGCTGTTCGGCGGCTACGGCTACATGATGGAGTATCCGATCGCGCGGTTGTACACCGATGCGCGCGTGGCCCGCATCTACGCGGGCACCAGCGAGGTCATGAAGGTGATCATCGCCAAGTCGCTCGGCCTCTGAGTTGGGATGTGGCCGGTCAGCAGCATGACGCCGGCGTGGCGGGCTCGGCTGCCGTCGCAGCGCCGCTGGTGCCGCAGCAGACGGTCTGGTCGTCGTCCTGACCGGGGTGTTGCGGGCTGGTGCCGAAGGTCTCGGAGTCGGCGAGCTTGGTGTAGACCTCCCAGCGTTCCTTGCCGGGGCCGGTCACCCATACTTTGTCCTGAGTGGCAAAGCAGCAGGTGGTGCCGATCCCTTCCTCAGCGAACATGCCGGCCTGGCTCAGGCGGGCGATCTCGGCGTGCACGGTGTCACTCGACTCCACTTCCACACCGAGGTGGTTGAGGGTGCCGCCCTGTCCGGGGTTCTCCAATAGCACCAACTTCAGCGGCGGGTCGACGATGGCGAAGTTTGCGTATCCCGGTTTGACTTTGGCCGGCGTGGCATCGAACAGGATGGAGTAGAACGCGACCGCGGCATCGAGGTCATCGACGTTGAGGGCGAGTTGAACGCGAGACATGGGAATCACCCCTTCAGCTGTGTGACATATATCGAATTAGTGGATGCGCTCAGCATGCTCCTGTATTTCGATATATGTCAAGAAGGTGTGGCAGACTGGTTTCATGCCCAAAGCGTTGCCGGTGATCGACATGACCGCTCCGGTGTGTTGCGCGCCGGTGGCCGCCGGTCCGATGAGCGACGCCGATGCGCTGCAGGTCGCGTTGCGACTCAAGGCGTTGGCCGATCCGGCCCGGGTCAAGATCGTCTCGCAGTTGTTCAGCTCAGTCGCCGGTGAGGAGTCCTCAGGGGGGCTGGCCGCGGTGTTGGGGTTGAGCGAATCCACCGTCAGCCACCACCTGGGCCAGCTGCGCAAGGCCGGCATCGTGGTCTCGCAGCGACGTGGGATGAACGTCTTTCACCAGGTGCGCCCTGACGCGCTGCAGGCGCTGTGTGCCGTCCTGGATCCCGCCTGCTGCCGCTAACCCGGCGGGGTGGTGCTTGCTGTTCGGCTGAGCCGATCCAGTTCGGCGCATGGCCCCCGCCCGCGGCGCCGCCCGGTTAGCGTCGGGGCACACATCGCGCCCGGCGCTGTGACGGTCGGCAAAAACAGTTCAAAAGAGACCCTTGTCACACGGCGCAAACCAACCTACTGTATGTTCATTAAGTAGGTTTGCCCGACCAGAAGGACTCAGCCCCGTGTCATCTGCCAGGCCTTATGCGACGCTGCTCGCCAAAGGTGAGGACCGCAAGGTCCGGATTCTCGCGGCCGCGCAGCGGCTGCTCACCCAGAACGGATGGCGCAACACCTCGCTGGCGCAGATCGCTAAGGAGGCCGGGGTCAGCGCGGCAGGTCTGCTGCACCACTTCGAATCCAAGGAACAGCTGCTGCACGCGGTCGTGGACGCGCGCGACGCCGACGACGACGCGCACGCCGACCGCTCCGGCGACCTGTTCGAGGAGATCGCCCAGGCGGGGGCGCGCGTGGACCGCGCCCCCGAACTGGTCGGCACGTACTCCGTGCTGCTGCTCGAGAACCTGATGCCTGATGCCCCGCTGCACGACCGCCTGTTGGCCCGGCAGCGGGCCGCGATCGACATCGTGGCCGACCTCATCCGTCAGGGGCAGGCATCGGGGAAGTACCGCAGTGATTTCGACCCTGCCCTCAAGGCCGTGCAAATCGTGTCCCTCGTCAACGGAATGGAAATCTCATGGTTGCTCGATCCCTCAATGCCGCTGCAGGAAGCGTTGCGCGAGTACGCGAAGTCGCTGAGCCAGGAGTTCGCGCCGGACGCCACATCGTGAGGTACCGCCTGGACGTCGTCGCGCCCAGCGTGCGCGAGGCGGTGCGCGCGGCCGGCGGCTGGATGTTCGACCGCGTGATGGCGGGCTGGGACGTTCGGGTGCTGGTCGACCCCGAGCGCTGGAACGGGGCCGACGACCGGGCGCTACAGATCCTCGGCGCCGACACCGGCGACCTGGAATCCGCGCTGATCACCGGGCCCCGCGGCGTGCGACCGCACGCGCTGGCGGTCGCCGCCGACCTCTACGACACGGACTCGCGCATCCGCGAGGGCGTGCAGCAGGCCCTCGACAGCGGGCAGACCGAGGTCACGCTGTGGGGGGAGAGCTGGCCGGCCGAACTCGAGGGCAGCAGCGTCGGCTCGGTGGAGCACCGGCTCAGCGTCGCCGCCCGGGCCTTCAAGGCCCAAGCGCTGGCCGCGCTGGACTGTTCGGAGTCCCGCGCCGAGATCGAGCTGTTCCGCAGCGGCACCCCGGCGAGTTGCCCGGTCGCCGCCGACCTGGTGCCCGCCAGCTGACGCGCCACCCCTCAACGCCGCGAGCGCCCACTCAATCCGTCAGTGGGCGCTCGCGTTGTCGTCGGGCCGGTTACTCCCGGATGGAGATCGCCTGCCGCGGGCACTGGCGCACGGCCTCGCGGATCTGGTCCTCGTTCTCCGGGGTCACCTCGTCCTGCAACACGTGCAGATAGTCCTCGTCGTCGAGTTCGAACACCTCCGGGATGATGCCCATGCACACCCCGTTGGCCTCACAGATTTCGAAGTCGACCTCTACCTTCTTGGTCATTTCAGCGCAGCACCTTCACTGGAACATGGTGGTAGCCACCGACATTCTGCATGTGCACCTTCTTCAGGCCGTCCCACTGCACCTCGTAGCGCGGCATGAAATCGAGCAGCCGTTCCAGGGCGATCGTGGTCTCCAGCCGGGCCAGGGCCGCACCCAGACAGCTGTGGATGCCGTAACCGAACCCGAGGTTCTGCGACTCGGTGCGGTCGCGGTCGATGTCGAAGAGATGGGCGTCGGTGAACGCGCGCGGATCGCGGTTGGCCGCGGCCTTCATCAGGAACACGGGCTTGCCGGCCGGGATGGTCGTGCCGTGCAGGTGCGCCTCCTCGAGGGTGAAGCGCACGTTGTAGTGCACCGGACCGTCGAAGCGCAGCATCTCCTCGACCGCCGCGGGGACCTTGCTGCGGTCGTCGAGCAGCTTCTGCCACTGGTCCGGGTTCTTGGCGAACGTCACGATCGCGTTGCCCACCAGCTTGGTGACGGTCTCGGCGCCGGCGCCGCCGAGCAGCGAGGTGAAGCCGGCGATCTCGATATCGTCGAGCTTGCGCAGCTGACCGTCCTCGGCCAAGATCTCCGCCTCGACCAGCCGGCTGATCATGTCGTCCTGCGGATTGGCGCGCCGCTCCTGGGCCAGCTGGTAGTAGTAGGTGCCCGATTCGATCGCGGCGGCCATGCCGGCCTCGGTGTAGCCGATGTTGCCGGGTTCGCGGGTCAGCGACGTGTCGATCCAATGCCGCACCATCTGGCGGTAATCCTCGGGGACCCCGGCCATCCGGGTGATCACCTCGACCGGGAACGGTCCCGAGAAATCCTGGACGACGTCGAAGTTGTCGGGGTCGACGAGACCCAGATAGTGGTCGACCAGTTTCTCGACGGTCTCGCGCTGCGCCTGGATGGCGCGGGGGGTGAACGCCTTGTTCACCAGGCTGCGCATCACGCGGTGGTCCGGCGGGTCCATGAAGATGATCGACTTCTGCGGACCCTCCTCGGACTGCACCATCGCCAGGTCGCAGCCGCGCGACGAGGAGTAGGTCTCGTGGTCCTTGAGTGCGGCCGCGACGTCGGCGTGGCGGGTCAGCGCGTAGAAGTCGAATTCTTCGCTGTAGTAGACCGGCGCCTCGTCCTGCATCCGCAGGTAGATGTCATAGGGATCGTTGAAGTACTCGTCAGAGAACGGGTCGAATACGACCTGGGGCTTGGTCATTGCGGCCTCCGGGGCTGAGAGGTGCGAAAAGTTACGGATAATAGTCGAACTGTAACGTTAACAGTAGTCCCGTCCGGGCGGGCCGTAAAGCACCGGACTCATTGACCGAGTCCCGCGTCGACCAGGGGATCGAGGCGGCCGAGATCAGCGCCGAGTTCGGCCGCGGTCTGCCGGACGACGGCCACGTCCTTGCCGATGAATTCGCCGACCGCGGCGATGAATCCCGCCGTCGACCCGGCCCGCGCGATGTTGCCCATCGCCTTCGAGGCGCCGCTGCCGTGCGGCAGCGCGTTCAGCGCGGCGGACTCGTCGATGCCCAGCCGATCGGCGAGCTTGGCGGCCTCGGCCATCAGCCCGATCTGCGCGGCGAACAGCGCGTTGTTGATCAGCTTCATCTTCTGCCCCGAGCCGGCCGGACCGACGTGCACGACGGGATCGCCGTAGCTTTGCAGCGCGGGCCGGGCCTTGGCCACCGCGTCCTCGGCCCCGCCGAGATACAGCGTCAGCTGCCCGGCCGCGATGTCGTGCGGACCGCCGCTGACCGGGGCGTCGAGCACGCCGACGTCGCGGGCGGCGCCGACCTCGGACAGCGTGGCCGTGGTCTGCGGGCTGCCCGTGGTGTGCACCACCAGCACCGAACCGGGCCGCATGGCCGCCAGCAGGCCACCGCTGTCGTCCGCGCACAGCTCGCGCACCTGCTCGTCGGTGAACACGCACACGATCACCACGTCGGCGTCGGCGACGTCGGTCGCGGCGCCCACCGCGGTGGCGCCCAATTCGGTCAGTTCGGCGCGTTTGTCCTCGGATCGGCCCAGGACGACGACCTCGTGGCCGGCGGCCAGTAGTCGCTGCACCATCGGCGTGCCCATCCGGCCGGCGCCGACGAAGCCGACCTTCACCGGGGATGGTCCATGTGCTCGAGCGCGGTGTCGGCCACGGTGAACACCGTGCCTTCCTTGGCGTCGGCGCGGGCGGCCAGGTCGGCGGCCAACCGGACGTCCTTCTGCAGCAGGGCACCGGCGATCGGGGCGAGCCGATCGAGGGTGCCGCCGAACGCGGCGATGCTGCCGAGCGCCTTGCTGGTGCCCGAACCGCGGCTGAGCACCTCGCACATCTTGGTGCGTTCCACGCCGAGCTCCTCGCCGAGTGCCAGCAGGCTCATCGCGCTGCCGAGGTTCGCGCTGAACAACAGGTTGTTGAGGATCTTGCTGACCTGACCGGCGCCGACGGGTCCCAGGTGCACGATGGGGTCGGCGTAGGTCTCGAAGACCGGCCGACACTTCTCCAGGTCGGCTTCGGAGCCGCCGACCATCACCAGCAGCTGCTTGATCTCCACCGCCGGTCCGCCGCCGCTGACCGGGGCGTCCAGCACCGAAACCTGCTTCTGCGCCGCCGTTTCCGCCAGCTCGCGGCAGGTGTTCGGGTGCACGGTGCTGTGGATGACGAGGACGCCGCCGGGCTTCATGTGGGCCAGCAGCCCCTGCTCGCCCTCGCACAGTTCGCGGATGTCGTCGTCGCCGATCACGCACAGGCAGACGATGTCGCAGTCGGCGGCCAGCTCGGCCGGCGATCCCGCCGTCTTCGCCGCGGTGTCGGCATACGGTTCCAGCGACGCGGGGCGGCGGGCCCACAGCGTGGTCGGGATGCCCGCCTCGACGATGGCCCGCGCCATCGGCCCGCCCTGGCTCCCCAGTCCAATGAATCCGACACGCATCAGTTGGCCTCCATCGTGAAATCGGTTGTGGCCGGGACGCCCGAGAGGCGGCGGACCCGGCATTCTTCTGCGAACGACAACGCGCTCAGGTGATATGCGGCGGCGGTGTGGCCGAGGCTCAGATTGTGCCCGCCGTTGATCCGCTGCGCCGTGCGTACTTGCGGCGCAGCGGTGAACAGTTCGGCGACCCCGCGCACGGCCGCATCATCGACCGACCAGACCCGCTCGAACTCGGCCAGCGCGTAGCGCACCGGAACCCGCACGCGCGCAGCGAGTTCGGTGATGGTCGCGGCCCAGGTGGTCACCAGACCGCCCTCGTAGCCCGGCGAGATGGGCCCGGCCTTGATCCGGACCGCTCCGGCGATGCCGTCGGGGTACAGTTCGGCGGGCTCCCACAGCAGTTGGCGCAACCCGGTGGGTACGTTGTCGATCGACGCGGTCGACAGCACCGCGGCAGCCGCCTCCTGCTGACGCAGCCCGGTGCCGGAGATCTCGACCCCGAGCAGTTGCTCGCCGCGGTCCGGGTGTCCCGCCATCCGCAGCGCGAGCTCCGTGCCGTTGGAATGTGCCAGCACGAAGATCCCGGCGCCGCGGCCGCGGTCACCGAGGATGGCATCGATGGCGCCGTAGGCCATCTCGGTCCGGCGGGCCGGGTCGGTGAACTCCTCGGCGTACAGCGCCGAGCTACCGAAGCCGGGGCGGTCCAGGGCGATCACCGTGAAACCGAGCCGGGCGCCAAGGCGTAGGAGCGAAAGATGCGGATGCCCGGGGCAATCGAAGTAGGCCCCGGTGGTGGCACCGCCGTGGATCGCGACGACGACGGCCAGCGGGTCGGCCTCGGCGGGGCAGGCCAACAGGCCCGACATCGGCACCCCGTCGACCAGGACCACCCGGGGGGTGGGGGCAGCGGCTACGTCGCTCACGCGTCGGTCCGCAGCAGCAGGACGCCACTGGGCGTCAGGCCACCGCTGCTGACCACCGCCACCTTGGCGTCGGCCACCTGGCGCTCGCCGCCCTCGCTGCGCAGCTGGGTGACGGCCTCGTGGATCAGCCCCATCCCGTGCGTGCGGCCGTGGGAGAGCTGACCGCCGTGGGTGTTCAGCGGGATCACGCCGTCGCGCGCGATGTTCTTGCCGCCGTCGAGGAAGTCCTTGGCCTCGCCGATCCCGCAGAAGCCCAGCGCCTCCAGCCAGGACAGGCAGTTGAAGCTGAAGCCGTCATACAGTTCGGCGACGTCGACATCGCTGGGCCGCAACGAGGTTCGCGTCCACAGGTGCGCGGCCTGGCCGAGGACCTGCGGCTCGTGGGTCAGCGTGGTCTGATCCCAGTCGGTGCGCTCGATGATCTGGGTGCCGACCGCCTCGATCAGCACCGGCTTCTTTGGCCGGTCGGCGACGGTGTCGACCGCCGAGACGATCACCGCCACCGCGCCGTCGCACGGGACATCGCAGTCGTAGAGGCCGAACGGCGTGGTGATCAGCCGCGCCGACAGGTAGTCCTCCATGGTCATGGGGTCGCGGTAGATCGCCGTCGGGTTCAGCGCGGCGTTGGCGCGCTGGTTCAACGCGATCCAGCCCAGCGTCTCCCGCGTGGTGCCGTAGCGGTGAAAGTGCCGCTGCGCGTTGAGCGCCAGGGTGTGCGCGGCCGAGGTGGCGCCGAAGGGCGCCTGCCAGTTGGTGGTGCGCATGCCGCCGGGCGGGGCGGCCTTGCCCTCCTTCATCAACTGGCTGAACGTCGCCTCCCACAGCGTGCGGAAGCACAACACGTGGCGCGCCATCCCGGTGGCGACGGCCATCATCGCCGCGATCACCGATCCGCCCGGGCCGAACGTGTCCATGCCGCCGTTGATCCAGGTCGGCTGGATGCCCAGCGCACCCTCGAGCGCGCCGACCCCGCCCTCGCCCATCCCGGCGATGTCGAGCCCCGGATAGGTGGACAGCCCGTCGATGTCGGCCAGCGTCAGCCCGGCATCGGCGATCGCGGCCTCGCACGCCTCGACCGTCAGCGACAGCGGGGGCACCATCAGCCGGCGGCCCAGGCGCGACGCCCCGATGCCGGTGATGGCGGCCTTGTCCTCGAACTTCTCCTGCCGCACCATCGGGCGGACATGCTTCGAGAAGTCCTCGGGCGCAATCTCGTCGGCGGGCAACTCGCCCAACTGCTTGGGCGCCACCGGCCGGAACAGCGGCAGGTAGACGTCGTCGAACTTCGCGAACTCGACCTCGACGAGCTGTCCCAGCTCCAGATCGACCTCGCCGGCCTCATCGATGTCGACGAGGATGTTGGTGGTCAACCGGACCCGCGGATCGTCCTCCAGCGCCACCTGGGCCACGACGTACGGCGCGGGCAGGCCGGGCAGGCTGAAGCGGTGGTTCACCGTGTAGGCCGACAGGACCGCGCGGCCGGACACCTCGCGTACGCCCATGTTGCGGCCGTGGCAGTACCGACAGACCGGCTGCGGCGGGTGGATCAGCGACTTGCAGTCCCCGCACTCGCAGATCCGCAGCACGCCGTCGGCGCCCGCGGTCCAGAAGAATTCGGTGTCCGGCCGCAGTTCGGGTAGCGGCAACCGGGTGGGCGTATCGGCAGAACTCATCGGGTGAATCTCCATTCGGCTTCGTTGTCTTCGACCTTCAGTTGGTCGGCCGGGTCCTCGTTGGTGGGCGGCGGGGGCGGCGGGGCCGCGCCAGGTCCGTGCGCGTTGATCTCCATGATCGCGTGCACCGGGCAGTCCAACAGCGCCCGCATGACGGCGTCGCGATCCTTCTCGGGGATGTTGCCGTCGCCGACGAGTACCGCATAGCCCCAGTCGTCGAGCGAGAAATACTCCGGCGCGTGCTTGGCGCAGATACCGAAGCCGTCGCACAGGGTGCGGTCCAACTTGATTCGCATCTTGTCGGACATTACGGGGCCTCCACTGTTTCTACCTCGAAGGGGCGCAGCGCGTCGTAAACCTCTGCGGCGCAGCCGGTGCAGTCGCCGGAGCGGTGCCGGTCGACCTCGGCTCCGAAGATGTCGAGCAGGCTGGCGGCGATATTGGTCGCGGCGTCCAACGTTCCGCAGGCCCCCCGCCCGCGCAGCACCACCGACCAGCGCTTCAGCCGGGCCACATCCTCGTCGGTGGCCACGCCGTCGCGCAGCGCCCGCGCTGCCGCGGCCATCGCCGCGGTCCCGTTGAAGCAGGATCCGCACTGCCCGGCGTTCTCGCGGTCGAAGTAGGCCAGCACCGCGGCCGCCACGGCCACCGGGCACTCGTCGGTCAGGACCGAGACCGCGCCGCACCCGAGTCCGCTGCCCAGGCCGCGCAGCGTCTCGTGATCCAGTGCGGCGTCGACGACGTCGGGTCCCAGCAGTCCGGCGAAGTAGCCGCCCATCAGGGCGCCCCGAACGGTGTCGGGGGCCAGCCCGTGCAGGGCCAGGACCTCGGAAAGCCCTACGCCGTGCGGGAGTTCGTAGAGTCCGGCGGGGCGGCCCGCGCCGGTGATGGTGGCCAGGAAGGTCCCCGGGGAGGCGTCGGTGCCAGCCTCTCGGTAAGCGCCGGCACCATGGCGCTGCACGAAGGGCAGGTTGGCCAGGGTCTCGACGTTGCTGACGATGGTGGGCAGGCCGCCGACGCCCGCCTCGAACGGCCGCGGCGGCTTGTCGGTGGGCTTGGCCGGACCGCCGTTGATCGCGTGCACCGCGGCGGTTTCCTCACCGGCGACGTACCCCGCGGCGACCACCCGGAGGCTGACCGTCAGGCCGCCCAGCGGATCGCCGCCGCCGGCCCGCAGTTCGCTCAGCGCGGTGTCGACGGCACGGGCCGACGCCGGATCGGAGACGTAGACGTGGGCGTGCTTGGCGCCCACCACGTGGGCGGCCAGCCGGGCGCCGTCGAGCACCAGGTGGGGGCGGTTGCGCAGCAACCAGCGGTCCTTGACCGACGCGGGTTCGCCCTCCTCGCCGTTGGCCACCAGCACGGTGTCGCGTCCGGCGGTGGCCGCGGCCCGCACGGTCTGCAGCTTGACCGCCAGCGGGAAGGCGGCACCGCCGCGGCCCCGGATCCCGGCGGCGCGGACCTCGTCGAGCAGTGCAACCGGATCGGCCAGCGGCGCATAGCCTCCGGCGCCGCGGTACTCGGCGAGATCTTCGACGCCGGGGGACTGGCGCAGCAACCGGGCGGTGAGACCGGGCCAGACGCCGACGGTGAAACCGGCGGGCGCTGCCTTGGTGGTGTTCATGACTGACTCCTGCGGACCGGGGGGTGGGCTGAGGACGGTCGATGCTGGCTACGCTCGTGGGCATGCGAACCGCAGTGGTGCGAGTACGGGTGGATCCCGAGGGGGAATTGACCGCGGCTCAGCTGACGACCGCGATGGCGGCCCTGGCCGATCTCGCGGATGCGGCCGGCGCGGAGCTGATCGAGAACAACCTCGCCGCGTTGCCGCCCAGCCGCCGCGAGGTCGAGCTGCTGATGACCGGAGCCGACGTCGCGAAGTTGCAGGAAACTGCGATCGCGCTGTGCGTCAAGACCTTTGGTGAACTCGGCGGCCATCCGGTGCCCGGCGTCCTGACCTACGTCAGCCACGGCACCGACGACGACGCGCACGGTGTGCTGGCCGGCTTCGGGTTGACCGGCGAGATCGAACGGACCCCGGGCGACGAGGGCTGGGACATCGTCGAGGTGACCCTGCGCAAGACCGATCTGGAGCGGGTGCCGGAGAGCAGGATCCACACCGCGCTGGAGGCGTCCCTGAACTGCGAGGTCCGCATCCGCACGGTCTGACGGCACCGCGACGCTCACGGCTTTTCCAGGAATTCCAGGATCGCCGGCGCGGCCTGCACCCAGGTGTCGAACAGGCAGAAGTCCTTGCCGCCGCTCTGGGCCATCTGTTCGCCGGCGCGCTCCCAGGCGTCCTCGGGCCACGGCGGGTCGATCAGCGTCGAACCCTTGATCAGGCAGTGCACTTCGAAGGAGGTGCGCTTGGGGTGGTCCCAGTCGTTCTCCCCGCCGCGGATGATCAGCGTGGGCACGGTGATGTTGTCGAACATCTCGTCGACGACACCTGGGATCGTCTGACCGGGCTTGGGCACGTAGGCGTTGAGCCAGCGCAGCATCACCTTCAGGAACTCGTCGGGATCCTCGGCGCGCAACCGTGCTTCGTTGGCCGGGTTCGCCTCGATGCGCTCGCGCCATTCCGGCACCTTCACCAGGCCGTCGATGCCGAGGCCGCGCACCGCGAGGATGCTCGGCACCACGTAGTGGCCGCCGAGGACGAAGCTGCCGTACACCCCGCCGACGATGTTCCACACCACCAGCTTTCGCACCAGTTCGGGATAGAGCATGGTGGTCAGCATCGAATCGCGGGCCCCGCCGGAACCGCCGGCGATGATGCACGGGCCGATCCCCAGCGAGGTGATCAGCTTGGCCAGCGTCTCGGCCCGCATGTGCGATTCGCTCTGCCCGTAGAACTGCACGTCGGACTTGCCGCAGTTGGGCCGGTCCCACAGCAGCACCCGGTAGCCACCCGCCGCCAGGGCCTCGGCCAGCGGTCGCAGGCCGGGGATGTCCTTGCTGAACCGGCCGCCGGGCGTCAGGGCGATGAATTCCCCCTTCTCACCGAGGATCTCGTAGACGACGTTGCCGCCGTTGATCTCGGCGGTGTGTTCCCCCGGGGCGAGTGCTGTGCTGGTCGGCATAGGTGCTCTTCTGTGTCCTTACGCTTGAACCAGGACGTCGTTGCCGACGACCCGGACGGGATAGGTGCGGATACTCCACTCCGGCTTCACCGCGGTGGTGCCGGTGGCGAGTTCGAAGCCCCACTGGTGCCAGGGGCAGTAGATGTACTCCATGTCGCGCACCATGACCGCGTCACCGGGCATGGTCTCGTCGACGATGTTGCGCCCGCGGGCGCGCCCCGAACACAGCGGACCGCCCTCGTGCGGACAGTAGTTCGCGATCGCGTAGAACGTGCCGTTGACGTTGTAGACGCCGACGCCGTGCCGGCCGATCGGCACCAGTTTGTGTGTGCCGGGCGGGATCTCGTCGACGGTGGCCACGATGTGCTCGCGGCCCTGGGCCAGCCGGGGCTGTTTGGCTTCCGGTTTGGACCCGGGCTCGGTGCTCGGTTTCGGAGTGTCGGTCATGGTAATCAGAAGACCCGGGTCTGGCCCTCGAGGGCCGGGACGGTGTCGGGCAGCTTGTAGGTCTCGATGCCGTTGCGGAACATGATGGCCTCGCGGGCGTGTTCGGGCAGGTGCTTGACCAGCCAGCGCGGGTCGTCGAAGGTCCAGTGCGGGTAGTCGCTGGAGTACAGCAGGATCTTCTCGCACTCCATCCACTCGAAGGCCCGGGACAGTTCGGTCTTGTCCTCGGGGTAGTCCAGCGGCTGGGTGGTGAACTTGATGTGGTCCTTGACGTACTCGCTGGGCTTGCGCTTGATGTCCAGCCACTGCTTGCGGGCCTCGTAGATGGCATCCATGCGCCACATCAGCGGCAGGATCCAGGTAAAGGCGTGTTCGACGAACACGAAGCGCAGGGTGGGGAAGCGGTCGAAGACGCCGTCGAAGATCAGGCTCATGATCTGGTTGTGCGCCAGCAACGAGTAGGTGACCATCAGGTCGTGGTTGTAGCTGGGGTACCCGACCGGCGGTAGCGGCAGTTCCTCGTGGTGGCTGCGCGACAGGTGACACGACACGGTGATGTCGTGCTTGGTGGCCGCGGCCCAGACCGGGTCGTACATCGGGTCGCCCCAGGCCGGGCGGCGTTCGGCCTTGATCAGGATCTGCGCCATGTAGGGGTGGTCGGCCCACTTCTCGATTTCGGCGGCCGCTAGCTGCGGGGCCTCGATGGACACGCAGATCGACCCGCGCCAGCGCTGGTGCCAGTTGTTGTGCGGGTCCAGCCAGCAGGCGTCCTGCCAGGAGTTCAGCGCCTGGCTCATGGCGTGATCGGCCTCGGGGATGCGGCACGGGTAGGCGCCGGGTTCCAGGATGCCGATGTCGGAGCCGGCCTCCATGATCAGCTGGCGGAAGGCCAGATCGGGGTCGCTGCAGGCGAATTCGCCGTCGTCGGGGAACGCGTCGACCCGCATGGCGAAGGCGTGGGCGTAGTCGGGCGCGTCGTAGTAGATCTGCTCGCCGAACTTGTGCGTCGTGAAGTACTTGCTGCGCCACGGCTCGGGGATGTGCGGGAACAGCTCGCCCCGCCGGGGCACCGGGTGCACATCGGAATCGACGCAGCGGATGGGTGTGCGTTCGACGGGGGTGGCCCGGTCGGTGGTCTTCGGCTCGGTAGTGGTCATCTCGGCCTGCTCCTCTCGGTGGGTGTCGGCTTACTGGGTGACCAGGCCGCTGGCGGCCGGGATCTCGATGCCGTAGAGCTCGGCCGCGTTGCGCCAGCAGTACTTCTCGCGCTGCTCGGCGCTGTAGGCGCGCGGCACGGTCAGCTCGGTCATGTTCCAGTGCGGATAGCTGGAGCCGAACATGGTCATGTCGTCTTTGTTGGTGAAGCTGAACCACTCACCGGCGTAGTCCACGTCGCCCGGCCCGTCGAACGGGCCCTGGACGAAGTGCACGTGGCCGGGCAGATAGTCGCTGGGCATCTTCGGGGCCCAGGGTGTCTGCTCGAGGTGCGGCCGGCCGAAGCAGTCCATCCGCCACATGAACGGGGTCAGCGAGTCGCCGGCGCCGTCGCCGAAGACGAACTTGAGTCCGTCGTAGCGTTCGAAGACGCCCTCGGCGATCATGTTCATCAGGTGGTACAGGTAGTTCAGCGACATGAACCCGTGGTACTGCTCGTAGGTTCGGGTGCGCCCGGATGGCGTTGGCGCGAAGCCGATCCCGGCCCCCACCTCGATGTGGGTGGCCACCGGCAGGCCGGCGTCCTGGGCGGCCTCCCACAGCGGCCAGAACTGCGGCTTGCCATAGAGTTCGCGGGACTGCAGCGGGATGCCGATCTGCACGACGCGGGGGTGGTCCTTGTACTTGTCGATCTCGCGCAGCGCGCCGGTGATGTCGTCCGGGTTGACCCGGATGGTGCCGCGGAAGCGCTCGCCGAAGGTGTCGTGCTCGAGCCAGCGACGCACCATCATCTCGTTGTGCGCCGCGGCGATGGCGGTACCCAGGTGCCGGTCGGGCATCACGCCGCGCGTCATCGGGTGCAACACCGCGACGTCCACGCCGCGGTCGGTGAACAGGTGCTTGGCGGCCACTTCGACATCGGAGCCCGGGTACTGGCCGTCGGGGCCCTTGGTGCCCTTGGCGTACTCGCCGCCCGGGGCGCCGTACCAGTCCATTTCGTAGTCGGGGAACCCGCGACTACGGAAGGGTTCGTGCATGAAGTTCTGCCGCAGGTCCTTGTTGGAGCTGAAGAAGATGTGCACGCTGGCGTCGATCACCGGCGTGGTGACGGTGTCTGCACCGGTTTTGATCTCGATCATGACTGCCACCCACGGTCGGACATGTGACTCATAGTACAACCCCGTTCTTCGAGAGCAAGAATGGAATTCTCACTGGTCGGCTGGTGTCTGGCGGGCCGGGCTGGGGCCGTCGACGAACCTGTGAGACTTCGATTCCAGCATACTAGAATGATATTCTCCAATGAAACCATGACTTTGTCGCCTATATCTAGGGCCCAGGACCGAGGAGCACAGTGCAACTGGATTTTGATGCCGATGTCGAGCGGTTCCGCGACGAGTTCGTCGCCTTCCTCGACGAGCACCTGCCGGCGGAGAGCGAGACCGCGGAACGTTCGCAGACCTGCTCGCACATTCCGGAATGGGCCCGCCGCTGGCAGCGTCTGCAGTTCGAGCACGGCTGGCTGCTGCCCGGCAACCCGCCGGAGTTCGGCGGCCGCAACGCCACCGTGGTGCAGCAGTACGTACACCGCGAGGAGCTGTCCAAGCGGCGGATCTACCACAGCTACAACCCGCAGGGCGTGGGCATCGTGGCCGCATCGATCCTGTCGTTCGGCACCGACGAGCAGAAGCAGAAGTGGGCGGTGCCCATCCTGCGCGCCGAGATGACGGCCTCGGTGGGCATGAGCGAACCCGGTGCAGGCTCGGACCTGGCGTCGCTGCGGACCAAGGCGGTCTCCGACGGCGACCACTTCGTGGTCAACGGACAGAAGGTGTGGACCTCCGGCGCCCACGACGCCGATGTGTTGTTCACCTTCGTGCGCACCGATCCCGATGCGCCCAAGCACAAAGGTCTGTCGGTGCTGATGATCCCCACCGACAGCCCCGGCTTGGTGCGTCGGCCCTTCCCGACCGTGTGCGACCACGACGATCTCGACTTCAACGAGGTGTTCTTCACCGACGTGCGGGTGCCGAAGGAGAATCTGGTCGGCCCGCTCAACGGCGGCTGGCGGGTGGCCAACGGCGCGCTGGGCCACGAGCGCACCATGATGTGGATGCAGTACGCCGACCGGTTGCACAATCTGGTCGAGGACTTCCGGCCCGCGGATGCGCTGGGTCGCGACAGCTACGCCACCCTGGTGATGGATTACAACGCGCTGCGGCTGCTGGGCTCGGCGGCGATCGCCAAGGCCGCCCGCGGTGAAGAGGACATGACCACCATCTCGGTACTGAAAGTGCTTGGCTCCGAAGCCGAACGCGATGCGACCGAGGCGGCCCTGGACGGTGCCGGCGTCGACGGTCTGCGCCACCCGGCCAACACGTCGTCCTACCAGCCCTACGACCTGGACTATCTGTCGGCCAGCTGGATCGAGCGCTACTTCCGCAGCTTCGCGGGGACCATCGCCGGCGGTACCTCGGAGATCCAACGCAACATCATCGCGCGGGGCCTGGGCCTACCGATGTAGGCCTACCGATGTAGCGATTCGGGCG
>JAEWRC010000022.1 GCA_023460175.1 Actinomycetes bacterium | reverse complement strand
ACGTGGGACGGATGATGTGGATCCCGGTGGTCGCCTTCGCGGTGTGGCTGGTGATCTGGCGGGTGAAGTTCTCGGTCATGGAGAACACCACCGGCGTGCTGGGTCTGTGCCTCATCGTGTTCGCCGTCAGTGTCTTTGCCTTGCAGCCCGATTGGGGCGGCCTCGGCGAACAGGTGGTGCAGCCGGTGATCCCGGAGTCGGAGTCGGCGACCACCTACTGGTACTACGCCATCGCGTTGTTCGGCGCGGCGATGACGCCGTACGAGGTCTTCTTCTTTTCCTCCGGCGCGGTGGAGGAACGCTGGACCACCAAGGATCTGGGTACCTCCCGCCTCAATGTCCTGGTGGGCTTCCCGTTGGGCGGCATCCTGTCGATCGCCATCGCCGCGGGCGCGGCAATCGTGCTGTTGCCCAACCAGATCGAGGTGACCTCGCTGTCTCAGGTGGTGATGCCGGTCGTCGAGGCCGGCGGCAAGCTGGCGCTGGCCTTCGCCATCGTCGGCATCGTGGCGGCCACCTTCGGGGCGGCGCTGGAGACCACCCTGTCCAGCGGCTACACGCTGGCGCAGTTCCTGGGCTGGCCGTGGGGGAAGTTCCGCCGGCCGGCCGAGGCGTCCCGGTTCCACGTGGTGATGTTCGTCAGCATCGTCGTCGGGGCGGCGGTGCTGTTCACGGGCGTCGACCCGGTGATGGTGACGGAGTACTCCGTGGTGTTCTCCGCCATCGCCCTGCCGCTGACGTATCTGCCGATCCTCATCGTCTCCAACGATCCCGAGTACATGGGTGAGCACACCAACGGAAAGGTGACCAACATGTTCGGTTCGATCTATCTGGTGATCATCCTGGCGGCGTCGTTGGCGGCGATCCCGCTGATGATCGTGACAGGGGCGGGAGCATGACCACCCTGGACGCCCGCCTGCATCTGTTGGATCGCCAACTGCTCGATGACGACGGCGATCCGGTGGCCATCGTCGACGACCTCGAACTCGAGGGGGTCGAGGTCGACGAGGACATCCCGCCGGGCACGCCGGCGCCGCGCGTGACCGCCCTGCTGTCCGGGCACGTCGTCGCCACCCGGATCTTCGGCGGTTCCCCGCCGCCGTCCCGGTTGCAGCCCATCCCGTGGAAACTGTTGGCATCCATCGGAACAACGGTGCAACTGCTCCCCACCGACATGCAGTTCGACGTCCAATGGATGGAACGTTGGCTGCGCGACCACGTGGTGGCCCGCATCCCGGGAGGTCGCCATGCAGCTGAGTAGCCTGCTCGGCATGCCGGTCGTCGACGCGGGTCACCATCGGCTGGGCACGGTGACCGATGTCCGGCTTTCGGTGCCCGGGGACCGCGACCACCGCCCGGGGGCGCCCCGGGTGGCCGGGCTGGTCATCAGCCCCCGGACCCGCTCGTCGTATCTGGGCTACGAGCGCACGAGCATCGACGCGCCGCTGGTGATCGCCGCGCTCGCCAAGTGGTTGCATCGCGGCACGTTCACCGCAGCGTGGGAGGATGTGGCGCGCGTCGGCTCGGAGCGGATCACGTTGCGCCCCGGCTACACCCGCGGTTCGGCCGCGCTGGAGGACGGGCAGTGAGCTTGTCCAGGATGGAGCGCAGCGCCGCGAGATCCTCGGCGCCGAGCACCCCGAACACCTCCGGGGCGGGGTCGGGCACCGCGCCGATCGAGCGCACGAGGGCCTGTCCGGCCGCGGTCAGCGACACCAGTTTGCAGCGGCGGTTCGACGGGTCGGTCCGGCGCACCACCAGCCCCCGCCCGGCCAGATCGTTGACCGCGACCGTGGCGGCCGGAGCGTCGACGGTGGCCGCGGCGGCCAGTTCCTTGACCGTCATCGCGGCACCGTCCAGGCGCAGCAGGATCCGGACCCTGCTGAACGGCAGCCCCGATTCCGCGATGACCGCGCGTTTCCAGTCGTCGCGGTGATCGCGCACCAGCGCAGCGAGATCGCGCCAGATCTCATCGGCCTCAGCGGACAACGGGGGTCTCCCTCCGATCGTCGAGGATCAACGGGGCGAGCCGCTCGGCGGACCGCAGCCCCCGCGCCGAGGTCGACCACAGGCCCATCACCACGACCAGCAGACCGAGCACGATGCAGATGAACCAGAGTGGTCGCGCCGCCGCGGCGAAGTCCGTGCCGCCCTGTGCCAGTGCCGAACCCGCAACCGAACCGCACAGTGCCACACCGATACTGACTCCGACCTGACGGCTGGTCGAGGTCACCGCCGAGGCCGCCCCGGCCCGGTCGGTCGGCATCCCGCTGACCGCGGCGTTGGTGATCGGCGCGTTGACCATCGAGAAGCCGATCCCGAACACGGCGAAGACCATCAGCAGCCACCACACCGGCGTGGCCGCGTCCAGCGCGGTCAGCATGGCGGCGGCCGCCGCGATCAGCACCCCGGCGGTCACCAGCGACGGTCGCGCACCGTAGCGGCCGACCAGGCGACCCGACAGCGGCGAGAAGACCAGCGCGCCGATCGCGATGGGCAGGTAGATCAGGCCGGTGTGCATGGCGGAGTAGCCGCGCTCGCCCTGCAGATACAGCGACATCATGAACAGGAAGGCGCCCCAGGCGGCGAAGGCGCTCACGGCGTTGATGGTCGCGGTGGCGAACGGAATGCTGCGGAAGAACCGCAGATCCAGAAATGGGTCCACTCGACGAGATTCGTAGGCCAGGAAGGCGGTCAACGCCACCGCCGCGACGACGGCAGTCCCGATGACCCGCGGGTGTCCCCAGCCCAGCACCGGCCCCTCGATGAGCGTGTAGACCGTGCCGAACAGGAACAGGATCGCCAGGCCCTGGCCGACGAGGTCGACGTTGCGCATGGTGGCCGATCTCGACTCGGGCACGAACACAGCGGTCAGCACGAGGGCCGCGGCACAGATCGGCAGGTTGATCCAGAACACCGAGCGCCAGCCGATGGTGTCGATGAGCAGGCCGCCGACGATCGGCCCGAGCGCCATCGAGATTCCGACCACCCCGCCCCAGACGCCCAGTGCCCGGGCGCGTTCCACCGGTTTGGTGAAGATCTGCGAAATGATGGACAGGGCAACGGGGTTCAGCATCGAGCCGCCCACTGCCTGCAGGAAGCGCGCGGCGATCAGTGCCTCGATGGTCGGGGCCAGGCTGCAGGCCAGCGATCCGAGAGCGAACAGCGTCAGCCCGATCTGGAAGACCCGTCGGCGTCCGAGGCGGTCCCCGGTGGCCCCGGCCAGCATCAGCAGCGACGCCAGCACCAGGGTGTAGATGTCGATGACCCACTGGATCTGCGCGGGGGTGGCGGCCAGGTCGGTGCGGATCGACGGGATCGCGACGTTGACGATCGTCGCGTCCATGGAGACGATGAGCAGGCTCAGGCAGCAGGAGAACAGGATGACGGCCTTGCGCCGGGTGGTCATCGCCTCGGCGGGTGCAGTCACCCGATGATTGTGAAACTACAACTGTTTCTGCGCAAGCCGTACGTGCTACCGGCGGCCGCCGAGCCATCCCGCGATGCGCGCACCCAGGACCGGCGGCACCAACCGCAGCGGTCCCGGCAGACGGGCGCCGTGCAGGGTTGTCCGGCGGAACCTAATGCGCCAACCCTGTTCGGTGCGCACGAGTTCGTCGTCGTACCAACCGAAATTTTCGATCGCGCCGAACCCTTTGGGGCCCATGACCACGGCGTCGACGTAGGTGCGGGCGGTGGCGGTGTCGCCGTCGACGTCGATGACGAAATTCGTCAATCGGTGCATCGACGGGCCCGAGTGCGACGCCCGCATGTAGGCCGTGATGGCCTCCGGGGACTGCCACTGGCCGATGGCGCCGTAGTCGAAGTGGGCGTCGTCGGTGAAGCAGGAACGGAACAGGGTCCAGTCGCGGCTGTCGATACCCGTCGCGTACCGGGTCAGCACCTCGATGATGTCGTCGCGGTCAGTCATTGTCGGCCTTCCATACGATGCGCAGCGGCGCCCAGGAGGAACGGGCATCGCGCGCATGGCCGTGTGCCCACCTCGATTATCCGAGAACGGTGTTCTCGAATGGGTGTCGAGACTAGACGCCCGCAGATTTGGGCGGGATCGACCCTCGATTATTCGAGGCTGGCGATAGGGCCGCGATCGGCGCGGGGCGTCGTTAGGGTCTGTTGTACCGGGAGGCGAGGATGGCCAGACTGCAATGCATCCGGTGCGCCAAGACGCTGACGCACCGCGACGCCTACGTGCTGCCCAAGCGGCGGCAGGCGGTGGCCCGTCCGCACGAGGAGCCGGTGGTCTGCGAGAAGCATTTCTACGACCTGGCCGGGTACCACCCGCGATCCTCGGACACGTTGTGGGTGCAGATGCAGGACAGTCGGCGGAGGAAGTAGCTCGCGCTCCACCAAAGGCCACCTGTGGGTCACCGGTCGCGGGCCAACTCGATCTGCTTCTTGATCTCGCGGTAGGCCGCGACCCGCGACAGCACCCGGTCAGCCGCCGAGTCCACCGGCGTGACGTTCGGGGCGGCCTCGACGCCGTACAGCATCGCGCTCAACTTGCCGTGCAGTTCGGCACGTTGCTCCGCGGTGTGCGCATCCTCGCGTTCCTTGCGCAGCGACGCGTCGACCAACCCGGCTTCCGCGGCGCACTTCCCGATCAACTCGACCCGCTGGATCGCGGCGGTCTGCAGAGCGGCGACAGCGGTCTTGGCCTCTTGGAGGATCTTGCGGTCATCGGCGCTGGGGTTGTCCAGGACGGACAGTTCGCCGGCGACGTTGTCCAGCGCGTACGCCTTCTGGAATCCGGCCATGATCGCGGCGATATCGGCGCTGAACTCGATGTCACCGAGCCAGCCCTCGCGTGCAGCCTCCGAGGACGCGATCTGCGTGACCCAGGCCTCCGCGAAGTCCACCCACGCAGCGCTCTCTGAGCCCATGGTCTCGATGCGGCGCCGCTTCTCGCGACGCGCATCCTCGATGCGTTTGCGCTCCGCGGCCGCGGCCTCCTCGGCGCGCTGCCGGCGGGCGTTCTCCTTGGCCTCGGCGATGCTCTTGCTGATCTCCTTGCTCAACGCGACGGCGATCCACACTGCGATGGCGATCCCCGCGGTGATCCCGAGAACGATCCAGACCTCTTTGGGGATCGCGGCGATCAGTACGAGGACACCGAAGATGGCAGCGCCCACCCCGGTGGCCCCACCGTCGTCCGAGCCCTTCCCCCTGGCCATCGTCCCCCCTTCCCCGACGTCCCCACGCCTCTGAGCGGAGGCTAACGCGAGGGTCGGACACCGGACGTCGCGGCGGGCAGTTGCGTCCTGGCGAACGGAGATCTATTCGATCGCATGCCGGCCGCGCGATGGTCGAATCACCGCTGGTCGTCGGGGTGCGGACATTGGGTGAGCCGAGTGGCCGGCCCGGCCGGCCGGTCAGCCCGCCGCTGTTGACCGGGCATGGGTGACCTCGGGCTCATCGTCGGGCAACTCGACCCGGATCGCCCGCTCCGGGCAGGCCGACGCGCCATCGATGGCCTGTTTGTACAGGTTCTCGTCGACGTAGGGCTTCACCACCACGCAGTAACCGTCGGCATCGGCTTGGTAGATCTCCGGAGCCTGCGCGTAGCACACCCCCCACCCCAAGCAGCGGTTGCGATTGACGACCACGCGCACCATGTCGCTCTCGTCCACCTCGGGTGCCGCAAACCGGGCGCGCAGGTCGTCCTGGGTGGCGGGGCTAAGCCTCGATCCACTGATGAATTGGCTGGTCAGTGAGTGTCGGAACGAGGAAAGTGCCCCTTGAGCTGGGATGATTGGTGTTCTCTAGGCATCAATCAGACCGGTTCAGAAAGGCACTTCCAGTGCAAGT
>JAEWRC010000021.1 GCA_023460175.1 Actinomycetes bacterium | reverse complement strand
GTTCGGCACCGAGGTCATCGCCTATGACCCGTACGTGCCGCCGGCCAGGGCCGCGCAGCTGGGCATCGAGATGATGCCGCTGGACGACCTGCTGGCCCGCGCCGACTTCATCTCGGTGCACCTGCCCAAGACCCCGGAGACCGCGGGCCTGATCGGCACCGAGGCGCTGACCAAGGTCAAGCCCGGCGTGGTCATCGTCAACGCCGCCCGCGGCGGCCTGATCGACGAGCAGGCCCTGGCCGACGCGATCAACGCCGGCAAGGTGCGCGCGGCCGGCCTGGACGTGTTCGCCACCGAGCCGTGCACCGACAGCCCGCTGTTCGACCTGCCGCAGGTGGTCGTCACCCCGCACCTGGGCGCCTCCACCGAGGAGGCCCAGGACCGCGCCGGCACCGACGTCGCGGCCAGCGTGCAGCTGGCGCTGGCCGGCGAGTTCGTACCCGACGCGGTCAACGTCGCCGGCGGCCCGGTCGGGGAGGAGGTCGCCCCCTGGCTGGAGCTGGTGCGCAAGCTGGGCGTGCTGGTCGGCACCCTGGCCGCCGAGCCGGTGGTCAACCTGACCGTCGCGGTGCGTGGCGAGCTGGCCTCCGAAGACGTTGGCATCCTGCAACTTTCGGCGCTGCGCGGGCTGTTCTCCACGGTCCTCGACGACCCGGTGACCTTCGTCAACGCGCCGGCGCTGGCCGAGGTGCGCGGGGTCACCACCGATCTGGTGACCGCCACCGAGAGCCCCAACCACCGCAGCGTCGTCGACGTCCGCACGGTGCACGCCGACGGCTCGGCGGTCAACGTGTCCGGCACCCTGTCCGGACCGCAGCAGGTCGAGAAGATCGTCCAGATCAACGGCCGCAACTTCGATCTGCGCGCCGCGGGCGAGAACCTGCTCATCAACTACAGCGATCAGCCCGGCGCGCTGGGCAAGATCGGCACGCTGCTCGGCGAGGCCGGCGTCAACATCGAGGCCGCCCAGCTCAGCCAGGATTCCGATGGCGAGGGCGCCACGATCATGTTGCGGATCGACCGCGACGTGCCCGAGGACGTCCGCGCCGCGATCGCGTCCGCGGTGGAGGCGACGACGCTGGAAGTGGTCGACCTGTCATGACGTGGGTCCGCAAACAAGGGGTGGCGTAAATGAAGTTGGCAATCATCGCCGGTGACGGCATCGGCCCGGAGGTCATCGCCGAGGCGACCAAGGTGCTCGACGCCGTCCTGCCGGGCGTGGAGAAGGTCGACTACGACCTCGGGGCCCGGCGCTACCACGCCACCGGGGAGCTGTTGACCGAGTCCACCATCGAGGAACTGCGCGAGCACGACGCGATCCTGCTCGGCGCCATCGGCGATCCGTCGGTGCCCAGCGGGGTGCTCGAGCGCGGCCTGCTGCTCAAGCTGCGCTTCGCGCTCGACCACCACGTCAACCTGCGCCCGTCGCGGCTGTATCCCGGTGTGAGCAGCCCGCTGTCGGGTGCCCCGGAGATCGACTTCGTGGTGGTGCGCGAGGGCACCGAGGGGCCCTACACCGGTAACGGCGGCGCCCTGCGGGTCGGTACGCCGCACGAGGTGGCCACCGAGGTCAGCGTCAACACCGCCTTCGGTGTGCAGCGCGTGGTGCGCGACGCCTTCGCGCGGGCCGCCGGCCGGCGCAAGCACGTGACGCTGGTGCACAAGACCAACGTGCTGGCCTTCGCCGGCAGCCTGTGGGCGCGGGTGGTCGACGAGGTCGCCCGCGAGTACCCCGACGTCGAGGTCGCCTATCAGCACATCGACGCGGCCACCATCCACCTGGTGACCGATCCCGGCCGCTTCGACGTCATCGTCACCGACAACCTTTTCGGCGACATCATCACCGACCTCGCGGCCGCGGTGTGCGGCGGAATCGGGTTGGCCGCCAGCGGCAACATCGATGCCACCGGTGCCAATCCGTCGATGTTCGAACCGGTGCACGGCAGCGCGCCGGACATCGCCGGCCAGGGCATCGCCGACCCGACCGCCGCGGTGATGTCGGTGGCGCTGCTGCTGGCGCACATCGGCGAGGAGAGTGCCGCCGAGCGCGTCGACAAGGCCGTCGAGCAGCATCTGGCCACCCGCGGCGACGAGAAGCTGTCCACCGCGCAGGTCGGCGAGCGGATCCGGGCCCAGCTCTAGCGCAGCGGGTCCTCGTCGACCGGCACCAAAGGTATTGCCAGCAACGGGAACAGCGCGCACACGGCGAAGGCCACCGGGAAACCGGCCACCCCGATCAGGGCGCCGAAGGCCGGTGGCACCACGCCGGTGGTGAACAACTGCGCGGTGTTCTGCATCCCGAGGGCACGCCCGCTCCAGAACGGCCCGGCGATCTCGGCGATCGCCGTGAACGCCAGGCCGTTGTCGGACACCGTGACGGTCGAGGCCACCATCATGATCGCGATGGCCCACGACGAACCCAGGTGATCGGTCAGCGCGAGCAGACCCATCGAGACTCCCGCCGCGAACGCGATGATCCGGATCGGGCCCAGCCGCGAGCCGACGATGTCCGACCACCGGCCGGCGGCGATTCGTCCTGCGGCGCCGAAGATCTGGGCGACGGTCACGATGGCACCCGCCGAGGCCGCCGACCACCCGCGGTCGGCCATCAACCAGACCAGGGTGAAGGTCCACACCAGCGACTGCGGGATGACCAGCAGCACCGAGACGACGTGGATCCGCCACAGCGTGGACGAACCCCGGTAGGGGTTCGCCAGCTCGGTGTGGTGCGCCTCGGCGCGCGGCGGACGCGGGGGATCGAGCACCCCGACGGCGGTGATCACCGCGGCCAGCGCGCACACCCCGGCCGGGAAGAGCAACGCCGCCGACACCCCGCGGGCCTCGGCGAGCTGCGGAATCACCAAGGCACCCAACGCCACTCCGAGCGGTTGGGCGGTCTGGCGGATGCCCATCACCAGCCCGCGTTGATGCGGCGGGAACCAGCCGACCACCACGCGGGCGCTGGCGGTGTTGCTGCTGGCCGCCGCCATGCCGCCGAGGAACAGGAATACCGCGACGGCGGGCAGCGAATCGACCGAGGCGGCCCCCAGGGCGGCGGCCGCGGTGAGCGCCGACCCGGCCGCCAACACGAAGCGCTCACCGATGCGGTCCACCACGTAGCCCCACGCCAGCAGGGTCACCACCATCCCGAAGCTGGGCATGGCGACCATCAGGCCGGCCTGGGCGAAGTCCAGCCCGCGCTCGCTGTGCAGCGTCGGGATCAGGAAGGCGGTGCCGTTGATGAAGACGTTGGCGAACAGCGTCGCGGCCAACGCGATCACCAGCATCGACCAACGGCGCCTCGTGCTGATATCGCCGTCGGTCACCCGGCTATGGTGCCATCATCTCCAGGAACACCGTCTCGCCGGAGGCGTCATCGAGGCCGTCGTTGTCGGTGACCACGTACAGCTTCCCGTTGCCGGCCACGGCGGCGCCCTCGACCTTCTCCTGCACCCAGCCGTTGGTGGCGCGCAGATCCGGCAGCAGGTCGAGCGCCAAGGTCTTGGTCAGCACCTGCGGTTGCTCGTCGGCGCCGGTGACCCCGGCGTCGGTGGGGATCGCCACGGAGTAGAGCGCCTTCACGCGGGCGTCCGGGCCATTGAGCTTGTCGCGCTCGACGAGCAGCAGGGTATCGCCGTGCACGACGATCTCGGACAGGCCGATCCAGTCGTCCGGATGCTCGGTGGTCTCCAGTTGGTAGCCGTACCACTGCCATTCACCGGTCTCGGCGGTGTACTTGCCGATCCGGGCGATGCCCGCCGGGTCGGTGGACAGTTCGCGTTGCAGCGCGACCCAGACGGTGTCGCCGTCGACCGCGACCCCTTCGAGGCCCTGACTGCCCAACGCGTCGGCGATGTCGGCCGGCAGCGCGATCCGCTCGCTGATCGCACCGTCGGCGCCCACCCGCACCAGTTCGTTCTCCGCGCCCTCGGCGCCCTCCACGGCCAGGTAGAACCCGCCGTCGGGGTGCGCGGCCAGCCCCTCGATGTCCAGGGTGACGGGCTCGCCGTCGTCGGTGATGACAATCTCGCGGTCGATCAGCGCCGGCGTCACCGAGACGTCCACGCCGAGCACCCGCGCGGGCCCGTAGGCGTCGTCGGTCGCGGTGAAGAGCCGGTTCTCGTCCGACGGGTCGGCGCTCAGCGCGCCGAGCGCGCCCCAGCCGATCGGCACGCCGTCGACGGCACCGGAGACGATCGACGGGAACGGGGGCACCCCGCCGTCGGCCTCGAACTGTTCGCCGTAACCGTAAACGGTGACGGAGGCGCGGATTCGGGCCTCGGCGTCGTCGGCCTCGGAGGCGATGACGAACAGATCGCGCTGGGGGACCGGCAGCAGTCCTTCGGGGCCGTTGGTGGCCGGCAGGACCTGGCGGAACACCGGCGCGGTGACATCGCTGATGTCGTAGACCGCGACGAAGTTGCTGCGCTCGGAGCCCACCAGCGCCACCGGGTGCCCGTCGATCTCGGTGACCGCGAGCCCCTCGGGCTCCGGGCCCTTGGCCTCGGCGCGGCTCTCGATGTGCAGCCCGGTCAGCACCGCCAGTTCGGAGAACGAGCTACCGGCGTCCCAGACCACCTCGCCGGTGGTGGTGTCGAAGACGCTCCAGCCGCGGGTGCCGCCCTTCCAGTCGCCCTCGTTGGCGGTCGCGACGTGGGTGTCGTCGGCCCAGGCGATCGCGTCGGGTTCGCGGGGGGTGTCGGTGATGGAACCGGTCTGGTCGATGGTGCCGTCCTCGGCGGTGTCGATGCCCTCGACCGATTGGGTGCCGGCGGAGAAGATCGAGCGGACCTCGCCGGTCGGCCCGTCGATGACGGCGATGCCGTTGTTCTCCTGCAGGGTCACCGCGATCTGGCCGCGCGAGTTGATGGCGACGTACTCGGGTTCGAGGTCCGCTGGCGTGTCCAGGCCGGCCGCGCGGGCGTCCTCGACGTCGAACTCGACCTTGCGGGCCGACCAGTTCTGCGGGGCACCGTCGAGATCGACGATGGTGACGAATCCCGTTGGCGGCTGGGGTAGGTCGCCCTCCTCGCCCCCGTCCGGGGTGAACTCCTCGTCGCGCTGGTTCTCGACGGCGATCGCCGCGAACGACCCGTCGGGGCTGATGGCGATCGAATCCGGTTGTCCGCCAAGGTCGATGCTGTGCACGCGGCTGCGATCGGCGATGCGCACCACGTCGATGCGTCCCGAGGGGTTGGCGAAATCCCCGCCGGTGGTGTCGACCACGACGATGAGGTGCTCGCCGGCCACGGCCACCGAGGTGGGCTGGTCGTCGGCGTTGCCGAGTTCGGCCAGCGACAGGGTGCCCCGGCCCGCTGGGTTGGCCGGATCGGTGATGTCGATGAACCCCACCCGCTTGGCGGTCGCGTCGGTGTAGATGACGGTGTTGCCGTCCTCGGTGACCGCCGAGATCTCCGAGACGGTCTCGGTCTCGACCGGTTCGGCGGGCGGCCGGTTCAGGTAGACGGGATAGGTGGCCAGCCGGTGATAGCGCTCGGCGGCCGGCAGGTTCCAGTCGATGGCTGAGGTCGCGCGCGGGGCCTCCGGTTCCGGTTTCGGTTCCGGTTCATCGGACGAACAGGCGGCCGCCACGAGCGCCACCGCGCTCATCGCCGCCAGGGTCGGTCCCACGTTCGCTCTTGCCACGTTGCAGCCTCCAAGTCGTCGCGCGTCAGCGCCGCTGAGCGTGACGGCCGCAGATGAGCGGTCGGGGTACCGCAGGTGAACGGGAGGTGGCTATCCCGTCGCGGCCAGTTGATCGTGGCGTCCGTAGCTGCGGTCGCCGCCGGTCTCCATCAGGCCGCGCGATACCAGTCCCTTGCGCGCGCGCTGGCCCAATTCCTCACTGAGCCAGGTCATTCCGGGTAGCAGGCGCCGGTACTCGAAGGCCCGGTTGAGTGCCGAGGTCGCCAGCACGGCGGCCTGCAGGCCCTTGTTGTCGATCAGGCCCAGGCGGTCGGCGTTGATCTTGCCCAGGATCAGTCGGCTGTACGACGACAGGTACGCGCGTCCCAGTTCGGTGGCCCAGCCCTCGTTGCGGTCGGCGTGCAACGCCTGGGCCAGCAGGAAGGAATCCTCGTCCGGTTCGAACTCGGTGTCGGCCTCGAGCCAGAACAGCCGCCAGGTATCGGACTCCGAGGTGGGGACCAGCTCGGGGTGCACGCCCATCAGCAGTCCCACGTAGCGCCAGAAATGGAACACCGCATCGCGTTCACGATCGGAGAACCGCATGCCCATGGCCTGGCAGCCGGCGAGGTTGGCCAGCGAGAACAGCATCAGCGTGCCGGCCAGCTGCACCTGATTGACCGGGGTGTCCCAGCTGTCGTGGTCCCAGTCCTCGCGCCGGTTCATCGCCGCGCGCACCAGGGCGTGCATCAGGCGCACCCGCAGTGTGCCGGTGAAACCGTCGGCGAAGCGGTCCAGCCCGCCCGGGGAGGTCACGTCGATGTACCAGGTCGCGGTCTCGTTGAGGCGCCGCGGGGCCATCCGCTGCAGATCGCCGGTGCCCACCAGGGGCTTGTCGGCTTTGGACGCCAGATACCCGCCGGTGAGCGCCAATCCGGGCAGTGCCAGGCCGATCCCGACGACGCCGGTGCGCATGCTGACCCGCGCGGCCAGTTCCAGCTTGTCGTGGTCGAGCCAGTACGGCTGGTCGTCCACGGAGGCGAAGAAGGCCACGAGTTCCTCGGGCGGGTCCGGCACGGCGTCGATACCGTGCTCGGCGGCGGTCTCGAACAGTGCCCGGCCCTGCCCGGTGGGCAGGCGCTGGATCATCGCGACGAGGTCGTCGGCCAGCGGGTCGCCGAGGTCGGCGAAGCGGCGGAACGACTCGCGCTGCGGGGCCGTCGCGCGGACGTCCTGGCCGGGCAGCAGGCGCATGAACAGGTTGAACGGGAACACCGTCAGAGCCGGCGGATCCGGCAACTTCTCGGGAGTGGGGCCCATGTGGTGACAGTCTTCACCAGAATTGTGGGTCGGTCAAGGGAGCAGGTGCGACAATCGGGGCCATGTCGACGCGGGCGCGCACCTACGGCGGCGCCACCTCCGGGGAGCGCCGCGCCAGGCGTCGGGCCGCCCTCATGGACGCGGCGCTCGGGTTGGTGGGCGAGGTCGGCGTCGGCGGGATGACCGTCCGCGGGGTGTGTTCGGCCGCCCGGCTCAACGACCGGTATTTCTACGAAAGTTTCCGCACCACAGATGAATTGCTGCTGGCGCTGTTCGACGAGCAGATCGCGCTGGCCTCGACGGTGATGCTGACCGCGATCGCCGAGAACCCGCCGGACCCGATGGTGCGGGCGCGCGCCGCGATCGGCACGGGGTTGCGCCACCTGACCGCGGATCCTCGGCGCGGACCGCTGCTGATCGGCGCGCAGGCCACCGAGGGCCTGCGCGCCCGGCGCCGCGACCTGATCAAGGCACTGGCGCAGATCATGGCCGAGCAGGGCCGCGCGCTGCTGGCCGGGCAGCAGGGTCTGGACCCCGATATGGACCTGGCGGCGCTGACACTGGTCGCCGGTGGCTTCGACCTGGTCACCGGCTGGCTGCAGGGCGAACCCGACATCACCCGCGAGCACCTGGAGAACTTCCTGGTGGCGATGGTCACCGCGCCCCGGGTCAGCGGCACGCCCGACTGAGTACCCCGACTAGGCTGGGCCAATGCGCCTCGGTCGAATCGCCAGCCCCGACGGCGTCGCCTTCGTCAGTATCGAAGGGGATGCCGGCCAGGAAACCTGCCAGGAAATCGCCGAACATCCCTTCGGCACACCGACGTTCACCGGCCGGTCCTGGCCGCTGGCCGACGTCCGGCTGCTGGCCCCCATCCTGGCCAGCAAGGTGATCTGCATGGGCAAGAACTACGCCGCCCACGCCGCGGAGATGGGCGGTGTGGCCCCGGATGATCCGGTGATCTTCCTCAAGCCCAACACCGCCATCGTCGGCCCCGGCCTGCCCATCCAGCTGCCCGCCGGCGCCAACCCGGTGCACCACGAGGGCGAACTCGCCGCGGTCATCGGCCGGCCCTGCAAGGACGTGCCCGCGGCGCGCGCGGCCGAGAACATCCTCGGCTACACGATTGCCAACGACGTGTCCGCGCGCGATCAGCAGAAGCACGACGGCCAGTGGACCCGGGCGAAGGGGCACGACACCTTCTGCCCGGTGGGGCCGTGGATCGTCACCGACCTCGACCCGTCGGACCTGGAACTGCGTACCGAGGTCAACGGCCAGGTGCGCCAGCAGTCCAGCACCGCGCTGATGATCCACGACATCGGCGCCATCATCGAGTGGGTCTCGTCGGTGATGACCCTGCTGCCCGGGGACCTCATCCTGACCGGCACGCCCGAGGGGGTCGGTCCGCTCGAGGACGGCGACACCGTCAGCGTCACCGTCTCGGGCATCGGCACCCTGACCAATCCCGTTGTGCGCAAAGGAAAGTAATGTCGACCAATTCTCATGTGCGGGTTCGGTTCTGTCCGTCCCCGACGGGCACCCCGCACGTCGGGCTGATTCGCACCGCGCTGTTCAACTGGGCCTACGCGCGCCACACCGGCGGCGCATTCGTGTTTCGCATCGAGGACACCGACGCCGCCCGGGACAGCGAGGAGAGCTACCTGGCGCTGCTGGACGCGCTGCGCTGGCTGGGGCTGGACTGGGACGAGGGTCCCGAGGTCGGCGGACCGTACGGGCCCTACCGGCAGTCGCAGCGCCGCGAGATCTACCTCGACGTGATCGAGCGACTGCTGGCGGCGGGGGAGGCCTACGAGGCGTACTCCACCGCCGAGGAGGTCGAGGCGCGCCACGTCGCTGCGGGCCGCAACCCCAAGCTGGGCTACGACAACTTCGACCGCGACCTCACCGAGGAGCAGCGCGAGAGCTTCCGCGCGCAGGGCCGCAAACCCGTTGTCCGGCTGCGGATGCCCGAGACCGACCTGAGCTGGCATGACCTGGTGCGCGGCGAGACCACCTACCCCGCGGGGTCGGTGCCCGACTTCGCGCTGACCCGCGGCAGCGGAGACCCGTTGTACACGTTGGTCAATCCTGTCGACGACGCACTGATGAAGATCACCCACGTGCTGCGCGGCGAGGACCTGTTGCCGTCGACGCCGCGGCAGTTGGCGCTGTACGCGGCGCTGATCCGGATCGGGGTCGCCGAGGCCACCCCGCAATTCGCCCATCTGCCACCGGTGCTCGGCGACGGCAACAAGAAGCTGTCCAAGCGCGACCCGCAGTCCAACCTGTTCCTGCATCGCGATCGCGGGTTCATCCCCGAGGGCCTGCTCAATTACCTTGCCCTGCTGGGCTGGTCGATCGCCGACGATCGCGACATCTTCAGCCTCGAGGAGATGATCGCCGCGTTCGACGTCGTCGACGTCAACTCCAACCCCGCGCGGTTCGACCAGAAGAAGGCCGACGCGCTGAATGCCGAACATCTCCGGTTGCTCGACGCCGCCGACTTCACCGCGCGACTACGGGCCTACTTCGAGGCCCACGGCCACGACACCGGACTCGACGACGCCGGCTTCGCGGAGGCGGCCGAGTTGGTCCAGACCCGGGTCGTGGTGCTCGGCGATGCCTGGGGTCTGCTGAAGTTCTTCGACGACGGCTCCTACGAGATCGACCCCAAGGCGGCCGGCAAGGAACTCGGCGCCGCTGCCGCGCCGGTGCTCGACGCCGCGGGGGCCGCGCTCGAGGGCCTGGGCGAGTGGACCACCGAGGCCATCGAGGCGGCGCTGAAGACCAGCCTGATCGACGGCCTGGAGCTCAAACCGCGTAAGGCCTTCGGACCGGTGCGGGTGGCCATCACCGGGTCCCTGGTGAGCCCGCCGTTGTTCGAATCGATGCAACTGTTGGGCCGCGACCGCAGCTTGGCGCGGTTGCGGACGGCGCGCGCCGGGCTCGAGTGAGTCCCCTGGTAATTGCACCCGAGAATCTTTGATAGTCTGCTCGTCGGCCCATGACGGCTGGTGCGGAGGCATCCCAGGACGGTGTGAAATCGTCCAAAGGTGCTTCTACCAGCGGAAATAGGTCGAAATTGGGGTATGGTGTAATTGGCAACACAGCTGATTCTGGTTCAGCCATTCTAGGTTCGAGTCCTGGTACCCCAGCTGAAGCGAAGCGTTTTGGAGGATTAGGTCAGCCGCACAGGTTCGGCTATGCTGACCCTCCGGAAGTTCTAGCCCCCGTCGTCTAGCGGCCTAGGACGCCGCCCTCTCACGGCGGTAGCGTGGGTTCGAATCCCATCGGGGGTACCAAACATCGGCCGGCCCATACGGGCCGGCCGATTTGGTCTCCGGGCCTCGTGCTCTCAGCCCTGGGGCGCGGTCGACCCGGACAACGGCATCGCGGGCATTCCGAGCTTGCGGTGGTCCCAGGACCGCGTGCGCGTGGTGATCAATCGCACAGCCACCCGCTTGTTCATCATCATGTCGACGGCGGGGCGCATCTCCTCGGTGTAGGGCCCGGTGTAGCGCTCCCACACGCTGATCCCCACCCGCAGAATGGTGTCCGGGTCGTCGGTGATCTCGACGGTCCCCTCGAACGACACCCCGCGCAGGCTGTCGTAGGTGTCGCCGGCCTCGATCATGAACGTGAACCGCGGATCGCGCCGCAGGTTCACCGCCTTCTGCGACTTGATCTTGGTCTCCAACCAGATCTCACCGTCGACGATCCCGTACCACATGGCCACCAGGTGCGGTTGCCCGTCGGCGCCGACGGTGGCCAGCGTCCCGGTGCGACTGGTGGCGACGAACTCGGTGATCTCGTCGGCAGACATGACGATCTGTGCGCGTTGATTGGTTCCCATCGCGTCAGTGTGTCAGGTCGCCGCGCTGCGCAGGGCCCAGCGGCGAAGTAGGGTCAGCCGGGTGGGCCCAGTTGGCTTGCCGCGCAGGCTCGGACTCGTCGACGCCGTCGTGGTCGGGCTGGGCGCGAT
Organism: Actinomycetes bacterium; assembly: GCA_023460175.1. Taxonomy (GTDB): domain Bacteria; phylum Actinomycetota; class Actinomycetes; order Mycobacteriales; family Mycobacteriaceae; genus Mycobacterium. The sequence goes on along the minus strand of JAEWRC010000021.1, from coordinate 21,001 downwards.
GCTGGGGGCGGGCATCTTCGCAGCCCTGGCACCGGCGGCCGGCGCCGCCGGCCCGGCGCTGTTGATCGGGCTCGTCGTCGCGGCGGTCATCGCCTACTGCAACGCCATCTCCTCGGCGCGCCTTGCGATCCGGTATCCAGTCTCCGGCGGTGCCTACATCTACGGCCGACGACGGCTCGGCGACTTCTGGGGCTACCTGGCGGGGTGGGGCTTCGTCGTCGGCAAGATCGCCTCCTGCGCGGCGATCGCGCTGACGGTGGGCCATTACGCCTGGCCGGCCGCGGCGCAGGCCGTTGCGGTCACGGCGGTGATTGTCGTCACGGTGATCAACTACCTGGGCGTGCAGAAGTCGGCGCTGGTGACCCGCGTCATCGTCGGCGTCGTGCTGACGGTGCTCGGTGCCGTTGCGGTGACGGTGTTCACCTCGGACCACGGCGCCGCACCGGCGGCCACCGAAACGCCGGCGTCGGTGCCCGGTGTGCTGCAGTCGGCTGCGCTGTTGTTCTTCGCCTTCGCCGGCTACGCCCGCATCGCGACCCTGGGCGAGGAGATCCGCGAGCCCACCCGGGTCATCCCGCGGGCGATTCTGATCGCCCTGACGGTGGCGGTGCTCTGTTACGGCGTCGTCGCCGTGGCGGTGCTGAGCGTGCTTGGCCCGCAACGGTTGGCGACCTCGGCGGCCCCGCTGGTGGCGGCGGTGGAGGCGGCCGGCGCGCCGGCGCTGACGCCGGTGGTGGCGGCGACGGCGGTGATCGCCGCGGTCGGTTCGCTGCTGGCGCTGCTGCTCGGGGTGTCGCGCACCGTCCTGGCGATGGCGCGCGACCGGTATCTGCCGACGTCGTTGGCCGCGGTTCATCCCCGGTTCGGCGTGCCGCATCGCGCCGAACTCGCGGTGGGTGCGGTGGTGGCCGTGCTGGCGGCGACGGTCGACCTGCGGTCGGCCATCGGGTTCTCGTCGTTCGGGGTGCTGGTGTACTACGCGATTGCCAACGCCGCGGCGTTCACGCTGCGTGACAGCGGCGGCCGGGCCGCCCGGGTGATCCCGGTGGTCGGGCTGTTGGGCTGTCTGACACTGGCATTGGCGCTGCCGCTCTCGGCCGTGGTGGCCGGCGTGCTGGTCTTCGCCGTGGGCGCCGGTGCTTACGCGCTGCGCCGACGTTAGAGCCGGCGGGTCACCGCGTCGGCCGCCGCGAGCAGGTCGCCGGCCCACCGAACGCCGGGGCGTCGGCCCATCCGGTCGATGGGTCCGGATACCGAAATCGCCGCGACCACCGTCCCCTTGGCGTCGCGCACCGGGGCCGACACACTGGCCACCCCGGGTTCGCGTTCGGCCGCGCTCTGCGCCCAACCCCGCTTGCGCACCTCGGTCAGGGCGCGGTCGGTGAACTTGGCCTCCGGCAGCACGGCCTGCTGGGTGGCCGCGTCGCTGTAGGCCAGCAGCACCTTGGCGCCCGACCCGGCGGTCATCGGCATCCGCGCCCCGACCGGGACGGTGTCGCGAAGGCCGGACGGCGGTTCCAGGGCCGCGACACAGATCCGCGAGGTGCCCTCCCGGCGGTACAACTGCACGCTCTCCCCGGTGATCTCGCGCAGTTCGGGCAGCACCGCCGCGCTGGCGGCCAGCAGCGGATCGTCGACGTGGGCGGCGAGTTCGGTCAGCGCCGGCCCGAGTAGCCAGCGGCCCTCGCCGTCGCGGGCGAGCAGCCGGTGCGCCTCGAGGCCCGCGGCCAGGCGGTGGGCGGTGGCCCGGGGGAGTCCGGTGCGTTCGCACAGTTCGGCGAGGCCGCACGGGGAATCCGCGATGGAATGAAGTACGCCCACGGCTTTGTCCAGAACGCCAATGCCGCTATCCTGTCTCACAGAGAGATACTAGCGTCCCGCATGCTGAGATTGCCAGCCCGATCAGTCCTGCGGGGGAATCGAGATGTGATGGCCACCAATTCTGTTCCGCGCACCATGGCCGAGAAGGTCTGGGCGGACCATGTCGTCGCCTCCGGCGATGGCGAACCCGACTTGATCTACATCGATCTGCACCTCGTCCACGAGGTGACCAGCCCGCAGGCGTTCGACGGTCTGCGCCTGGCCGGCCGCCCGGTGCACCGCCCCGATCTCACGATCGCCACCGAGGATCACAACGTCCCCACCGTCGACATCGACAAGCCGATCGCCGACCCGGTCTCGCGCACCCAGGTCGAGACGCTGCGGCGCAACTGCGAGGAATTCGGCATCCGGTTGCACCCCATGGGCGATGTCGAGCAGGGCATCGTGCACATCATCGGACCGCAGCTGGGCCTGACCCAGCCGGGAACGACGGTGGTGTGCGGGGACAGTCACACCTCAACGCACGGCGCGTTCGGCGCGCTGGCCATGGGCATTGGGACCTCCGAGGTCGAACACGTGCTGGCCACGCAGACGTTGCCGCTGAAGCCCTTCAAGACCATGGCGGTCAACGTCGACGGCGTCCTGCCGGCCGGCGTGACGGCCAAGGACATCATCCTGGCGGTGATCGCCAAGATCGGCACCGGCGGCGGACAGGGCCACGTCATCGAGTACCGCGGCAGCGCCATCGAGGCACTGTCGATGGAGGGCCGGATGACCGTGTGCAACATGAGCATCGAGGCGGGCGCCCGCGCCGGCATGGTCGCCCCCGACCAGACCACCTACGAGTTCCTGAAGGGCCGGCCGCACGCACCGGAGGGTGCGGAGTGGGATGCCGCGGTCGCCGCCTGGGATCAGTTGCGCACCGACGAGGGTGCCGAATTCGACACCGAGGTCTACCTCGACGCGGCCTCCCTGAGCCCGTTCGTCACCTGGGGCACCAATCCGGGGCAGGGCGTTCCGCTGTCGGCGACGGTGCCCGACCCGGAGATGATGACCGACGACGCGGCCAAGCAGTCCGCCGAGAAGGCCCTGACGTACATGGATTTGACGCCCGGCACTCCGATGCGCGAAATCGCGGTCGACACCGTGTTCGTCGGGTCGTGCACCAACGGCCGCATCGAGGATCTGCGGGCGACGGCCGAGGTGCTGCGCGGCCGCAAGGTCGCCGACGGGGTCCGGATGCTGGTGGTGCCCGGTTCGATGCGGGTGCGCGCGCAGGCCGAAGCCGAAGGGCTCGGCGAGGTTTTCGTGGCCGCCGGCGCCGAGTGGCGGCAGGCGGGTTGCTCGATGTGCCTGGGCATGAACCCCGATCAGCTCTCGCCGGGGCAGCGGTGCGCCTCGACGTCGAACCGCAACTTCGAAGGGCGACAGGGTAAAGGTGGCCGAACTCACCTGGTATCCCCGGTAGTGGCTGCCGCCACGGCGGTGCGCGGCACGCTGTCCTCGCCGGACGATCTGAACTAGAAGACTGGAGCGGATAAAAGATGGAAGCCTTTGACACCCATACCGGCATCGGAGTCCCGCTGCGACGGTCCAATGTCGACACCGATCAGATCATTCCGGCCGTCTACCTGAAGCGGGTCACCCGAACGGGTTTCGAGGACGGATTGTTCGCCGAATGGCGCAAGGATCCGAGCTTTGTATTGAATTTGAGCCCCTTCGATCGGGGCTCGGTCCTGGTCGCCGGAGCCGATTTCGGCACCGGGTCCTCACGCGAGCATGCCGTGTGGGCGCTCATGGACTATGGCTTCCGGGTGGTCATCTCGTCCCGCTTCGCCGACATTTTCCGCGGCAATGCCGGTAAGGCCGGCCTGTTGGCGGCACAAGTTTCTGCCGATGATCTGGAACTGCTCTGGAAGCTCATCGAGCAGAGCCCGGGGCTGGAAATCACTGTCAATCTTCAAGATCGAAATATTGTCGCCGGAACGACGGTGGTGCCGTTCAACATTGACGATTACACCGCCTGGCGCCTGCTCGAAGGGCTCGATGATATAGGTCTTACGCTGCGGAAACAGGATGCGATCGCGGCATACGAAGCGGCCCGTCCGAGCTGGAAGCCGAAGACCCTGCCGGCTCCCTGAGCGGTCGAAAGCCGGCGAATTGACGCCAGCTGAAAAGACTTCTGCGGCGCCCTGCCATGAGTCCTAGGGCCGCAATCGGATTGAAAAAAAGTTCGCTGGCATTACCTGAAACCGCGCGTGGCTCTTGGAAATCAGGCATAGCAGGGTTTACCGTGTCCACTAGTCGGTCCAAAGAGGGCCACTTGGTTTCGGAGGTTTTTGGATGAACAAAGCAGAGCTCATCGACGTACTCACGGAGAAACTGGGCTCGGACCGTCGTCAGGCCACCGCCGCGGTGGAGCATGTCGTCGACACCATTGTGCGCGCCGTGCACAAGGGCGACAGCGTGACGATCACCGGCTTCGGCGTATTCGAGCAGCGCAGGCGTGCCGCTCGGGTTGCGCGCAATCCCCGCACCGGTGAGACGGTGAAGGTGAAGCCGACCTCGGTTCCGGCCTTCCGTCCGGGCGCGCAGTTCAAGGCGGTTGTCTCTGGCGCACAAAAGCTCCCGGCCGACGGTCCGGCGGTCAAGCGTGGCGTCGTGGCGGGCCCCGCCAAGAAGACGGCGGCCAAGAAGGCCGCGAAGAAGACGGCCGCCAAGAAGGCCGCACCGGCCAAGAAGGTAGCCGCCAAGAAGACCGCCGCCAAGAAGGCGGCACCGGCCAAGAAGGCCGCGGTCAAGAAGGCCACCCCGGCCAAGAAGACCACGGCGAAGAAGGCGGCACCGGCCAAGAAGGCCGCGGTCAAGAAGGCCACCCCGGCCAAGAAGACCGCTGCCAAGAAGGCGGCACCGGCCAAGAAGGCCGTAGCCAAGAAGGCCCCCGCCCGCAAGGCCGCGACCAAGGCTCCGGCGCGTAAAGCACCGGCCAAGAAGGGTCGCAAGTAGGGCGTCAGCAGCACTGAATGCGCCGTGGGAGTTCAGCTCCCGCGGCGTATTCGTGTGTTCAGGGAACTCTCAGCGAAGTGCCAGCGGACTCTCGACATGGTCGGCGGCGATGAGCTTTTCGCCGTCCAGCGAGAGGATCCACACGCTGCCCTTCTTGTTGCGCGAGGTCTCCGGGGTGAGCCCGGCCGACTCGCACCACCACGCGATGAGGTCCGGGATGACCTTGCCCTGCGTGCAGATCACCGGATTGCGTGAGGTCGCCGCGATCTCGAGAACGCGGGCCCGCCCGCGTTTCGGATGCTCGTTGTAGGCCTCCTCGGTCAACGCCGGTTCGTTGTCGATCGCCGCGCCGATCTCGTCGGCCAGCGGTTCGATGGTCTGATGACAGCGCACCCGGTCGGCGGCGTGCAGCTGGCGCGCCCCGAACGCCAGCAGCAGACCCACCAGGGACTCGGCCTGGGCCTTACCGTGCTTGTCCAGTGGGCGCTTTCGGTCATCGCCCCGGTACTTGCTCTTCTGGCCGGCCGTCGCGTGCCGGACGATCAGTACGGTGCGGGTGTCGGCGGGATGCTCGCTGAACTGCCGCAGCACCGACTGATCATGGGGATACTTCAGCTGCGTCAACGCATCCTCGACCGGCAGCCACAACAGCTTGTCCACTTCGTGATTCGGCGCGAAGTCACCGTCGGTGGCCCGGGCGGCCCAGTACTGGACATGTTTGGTGCCCTCGACGACGGGGTAGGTGACCGACATCAGCCGTCGACCGAGCACGGCGTGATAGCCGGTCTCCTCGTGGATTTCCCGCACCGCGGTGACCGCCAGGGTCTCGCCGGGATCAACCTTGCCCTTGGGCAGCGACCAGTCGTCGTAGCGCGGTCGGTGGATCACCGCCACCTCGGGCCGCGACGGACCCTCGGGACCCGGCCGCCACAGGACCGCGCCGGCGGCCAGCACCGGCTGGGGGGAGGACTGTTTCGGCACCTATACTCCTGCAGCTCAATTCGACGGCTAGGGCTGGCGATGCTTTTCCATCAGGGAACGCTGATGGTCGCGGACCGTCTGGCCCTGGACCGGTGAGGCGGTCCAGTTGCCGTCGGGACCCAACTCCCAGCAGCGGGTGTCCGGGTGCAGGGCCGACTCGAAGACGTCGTCGAGTTGCGCGCTCAGGCGCGGATCCTTGACCTGCGCCATCACCTCCACCCGGCGGTCGAGGTTGCGGTGCATCATGTCGGCGCTGCCGATCCAGAACTCGTTGATGGCCTTGAAGTGAAGTATCCGCGAATGCTCCAGGAACCGTCCGAGAATCGAACGCACCGCGATGTTCTCGGACAGGCCGGGCACCCCGGCCTTGAGCGCGCTGATGCCGCGGACCACGACCTCGACCCGGACGCCGGCCTGCGACGCGCGGTACAGCGCGTCGATGACCTGCTCGTCCACCAGGGCATTGGCCTTCAACCGGATTCGCGCGTCCTGCCCGTCCTGGGCGGCCTCGACCTCGCGTTCGATCCGCTCGATGATGCCCTTGCGGACGCTGTGCGGGGCCACCAGCAGATTGCGGTAGCTGACCTTGCGGGAGTACCCGGTCAGCGAGTTGAACAGGTCGGTGAGGTCGGCGCCGATGTCGGGCGCGGCGGTCAGCAGGCCCACATCTTCGTAGAGCCGAGCGGTTTTCGGGTTGTAGTTGCCGGTGCCGATATGGCAGTAGCGGCGGATCGTCGACCCCTCGCGCCGGACCACCAGACACGTCTTGCAGTGCGTCTTGAGTCCGATCAGGCCGTAAACCACGTGCACACCGGCCTGTTCGAGGGCGCGTGCCCACTTGATGTTGGCCTGCTCGTCGAAGCGGGCCTTGATCTCGACGAGGGCCACCACCTGCTTGCCGGCCTCGGCGGCGTCGATCAGCGCGTTGACGATCGGCGAGTCACCCGAGGTGCGGTACAGGGTCTGTTTGATCGCAAGCACATTGGGATCGGCCGCGGCCTGCTCGATGAACCGTTGCACCGTCGTCGAGAACGAGTCGTAGGGGTGGTGCACCAGCACGTCACCGTCGCGCAGGGTCGAGAAGATGCTCTTGGGGGTCTCGCGCTCACCGAACGCCGCGGGCGTGGCCGGCACGAAGATCGGATCCTTGAGCCGCGGCCGGTCCACCCCGTAGATCTGCCACAGCGACGAGAGATCCAACAGTCCGGGCACCTGGATGACGTCGCCGGGGTGCACATCGAGTTCGCGCAGCAGCAGTTCCAACATGTTGTCGGTCATGTCGTCGGCGACTTCCAGCCGCACCGGTGTACCGAACCGCCGGCGCGCCAGTTCCCGCTCGAGCGCCTTGAGCAGATCCTCGTCGCGGTCCTCTTCGACCTCGAAGTCGGCATTGCGGGTGATCCGGAACGCGTGCTGCTCCACGATGTCCAGCCCGGGGAACAACACCGGCAGGAACGCCGCTATCAGTTCCTCCATGGGCAAGAACCGAATGTCGGCGTGCCCGTCCTCGCGCTCGGCACCCTTGAGTTCCACGAACCGATCGACGTTGTCGGGCACCTTGATCCGCGCGAAATGCGTGGTGCCGTCCTCGGGTTGGCGCACCGTGATCGCCAGGTTCAGGCTCAGCCCGCTGACGAACGGGAACGGGTGCGCGGGGTCCACGGCCAGCGGCGTCAGGACGGGGAAGACCTGCTCGTGGAAGTACGTCGACAACCGGTCGCGTTCCGTGTCGTCGAGATCGACCCAGCCCACCACCCGGATGCCCTCGGCGGCCAGCGCGGGCCGCACCGATTTCTGGAAGACCTCGGCGTGCCGATTGGCGATCTGTTGGGTGCGCTCACCGATGCGGCGCAACTGTTCGCGCGGGGACAGCCCGTCGGCCGAGCGCACCGACAAACCCATCTCGTCGCGGCGCTTCAACCCCGCCACCCGGACCATGTAGAACTCGTCGAGGTTGGAGGCGAAGATGGCCAGGAACTTCAACCGTTCCAACAGCGGCAACGACGTGTCGGCGGCCAGCGCCAACACCCGGGCGTTGAAGTCCAGCCAACTCAATTCGCGGTTGAGGTAGCGATTCTCCGGGAGTTCGCTGTCGGCGGCCGCGTTGGTCGCCGCCGGCGGCGCCTCCGGTGCCGCGGGCCGTCCCTGCCAGTCGTCGCTGTCAGTTGCCAAAGCGGGGGGAGCGGACGGTGTGGCGTCGGTGTCGGTCACACCGGCAATCATCCCCCATGACCCGGATCGGTGCTCGGGGATCGATGCGCGGGCTCGACGGCCCGGCGGGTCGCCGCGCCCATGCCCAGCCGACGCGCGGCGCGTAGATCCTCGGGGGTGTCGATGTCGCAGCGCAGGCCGGGCCAGGCACCGGTGAGTTCGACGGCACCCGAGGACCGATGCCGGTCGGCCGACTCGGCGCCGAACCGCGGGTCCATCGGTACGCCGAGAGCGAACAGCGCCGAGGTGCCCGACCCGTGCCGGTCGGCGACGAAGCTGCGCGGGTATCGCCGGGCCGCGGCCAACGCCTCGCTCAGCTCGTGGCTCTGCAGGGCGGGCAGATCACCCTGCAGCACAGCGACATTCGGAACCTCGCGGCGAATCTCGGCCTCGGCGATGGCGATGGCGTTGTTGAGCGGGTCGGGATGACCGACCGGAGTCGGGTCGACGATCACCCGCGCGCCGAGGTCGACGGCCGCCGCGGCGGCATCCTCGTCGGGAGTGACGACCGTGATCGAGGCCAGAGCCGGCAGCGCGCGGGCCGCCGCGATGGTGTCGATGAGCATGGCCAACACCACCGCCTCCCGGGTGCCCGCCGAGAACACCGGTGCCAGGCGGGTCTTGGCGGCACCGAGTCGCTTGACCGCGATGACCAGCCCCACATCCGAGCTCATGTGGGTCATCCTGCCAGCGCCGCTCGCTAGGCTGACGGGCACATGGGTTGCCAACGCATCACGAGGGAGATATGGCCAGCACGGTAGGGACCGCGGCGGTGATGGGCGCCGGCGCCTGGGGGACGGCGCTGGCCAAGGTGCTGGCCGAGGCCGGCAGCGAGGTTCGACTCTGGGCGCGGCGCCCCGAGGTGGCCGAGGAGGTCAATACCGCAGCCACCAATCGCCAATACCTCGGTGACGTCGTCCTTCCGGCCGGCGTCCGGGCCACCACGGACGCCCGGGAGGCGCTGGCCGGGGTCACGACGGTGCTGCTGGCGGTGCCGTCCCAGAAGTTGCGGGCCAACCTCGAGCAGTGGACCCCGCTGATCGATCCCGGCGCCACCCTGGTCAGCCTGGCCAAGGGCATCGAACTGGGCACCCTGATGCGGATGAGCCAGGTGATCGCGCAGGTCAGCAGCGTCGACCCGGCGCAGATCGCGGTGCTCTCCGGGCCCAACCTCGCCAGCGAGATCGCGCAGGGCCAGCCCGCCGCCACGGTGATCGCCTGCACCGACTCCGGCCGGGCGGTGGCGCTGCAGCGCGCCCTGAGCACCGGCTACTTCCGGCCGTACACCAACTCCGACGTGATCGGCACCGAGATCGGCGGGGCCTGCAAGAACGTCATCGCGCTGGCGTGCGGGATGGCGGCCGGCGTCGGGCTGGGGGAGAACACCGCGGCGGCGATCATCACCCGGGGACTGGCCGAGATCATGCGGTTGGGCATCGCCCTGGGCGGCAAGGGCGCGACCCTGGCCGGGCTGGCCGGCGTCGGCGACCTGGTGGCCACCTGCTCCTCGGAACAGTCCCGCAACCGGGCGTTCGGCCGACGCCTGGGCCAGGGTGCCTCGCTGCAGGCCGCCCAGGAGGCCACCAGCGGACACGTGGCCGAGGGCGTGACGTCCTGCGAGTCGGTGCTGGCGTTGGCGTCGAGTTACGACGTGGAGATGCCGTTGACCGACGCGGTGCACCGGGTCTGCCACCGCGGCCTGTCCGTCGACGAGGCCGTGGCGCTGCTGCTCGGCCGCAGCACCAAGCCGGAATAGCGATGACCGAGACCTACGGAACCGACGGTCCGTCCACCCGCTGCGTGAAAGCCGCCAGCGCGCAACCGGTTCCGGGCCAGCCGGTGGCGCCGGTCCCCATCACCGCCTCGGCCTACCACCTGTCCGACGACGAGACCGCCGACCTGGACACCTACGGCCGCAGCTCCAATCCGACCTGGCGGCAACTGGAATCGGCGCTCGCGCAACTCGAGGGCGCCACCTCGGCGCTGGTCTTCGGATCCGGGATGGCCGCCATCACCGCGGCGCTGCGCGCGCTGACGGCGCCGGGGACCACGCTGGTGGTGCCCGCCGACGGTTACTACCAGGTGCGCGCGTACGCCACGGAATACCTTGCGCGCAACGGGGTCAACGTCGTTGCGGCGTCCAGCTCCGAGATGGGCGAGGCCGCCGGCAACGCCGACGTGGTGCTCGCCGAGACCCCGGCCAACCCCAGCCTCGATGTGGTGGATCTGCATCGGCTGGGGATGATCTGCCGCTCTCGCAACGCGCGGCTGATCGTCGACAACACCGCCGCGACGCCGCTGGGGCAGCAGCCGCTGTCGCTGGGTGCGGACCTGGTGGTGGCCAGTGCGACCAAAGCCCTTTCCGGACACAGCGATCTGCTCTCCGGTTATGTCGCGGGCTCGCATCCGCAGCTGCTGGATGCCATTGCTCGCGAACGGTTGCTGTCCGGCCCGGTCCCGGGCGCGTTCGACGTCTGGCTGGTGCTGCGCAGCCTGGGTAGCGCGGGCCTGCGTTTCGAACGGCAGTGCTACAACGCGGGCGCGCTGGCCGCGCTGCTGGATGGGCACCCGGCGGTCTCCCGGGTGCGCTTCCCGGGCCTGCCGGGCGATCCCGCGCACGCGGTGGCCTCGGCGCAGATGCGCCGCTTCGGCGGACTGATCAGCGCGGAACTGGTCGACGCCGCGGCCGTGCACGACTTCGTGCAGCGCAGCGAGTTGCTGGTGGCCTCGACGAGTTTCGGCGGCATCCACACCTCGGTGGATCGGCGGGCCCGCTGGGGCGACGACGTCAACGCCGGCTTCATCCGTTTGTCGGCCGGCATCGAGGACACCGACGACCTGATCGCCGACGTTGAACGGGCGCTGGACGGGCTGTGAACGGCGCGGGCCGGTAGCCTCCTAGGCTGTGACTGTGCCTGACCGCCACCCGCAGCCGGATCCACCGCTCGGCAAGGTGCGCGTTGCGGTCGTCTTCGGTGGCCGCAGCAGCGAACACGCCATTTCCTGTGTGTCGGCCGGCAGCATCCTGCGCAACCTCGACCCCGAGCGGTTCGAGGTGGTCCCGGTCGGCATCACCCGCGAGGGCGCCTGGGTGCTGTCCGAGGCCACCCCGGCCAGCCTGGCGATCACCGACGGGCGGCTGCCCGAGGTCACCGACGCCCCGGGCGCCGAACTGGCGCTGACCGCCGGACCGCACCGCCGCGGGGAGTTGCTCTCGCTGGAGGCCGCGGCCGCCGGGGAGATCCTGGCGTCGGTCGACGTGGTCTTCCCGGTCCTGCACGGCCCGTTCGGCGAGGACGGCACGCTGCAGGGCCTGCTCGAACTCGCCGGCGTGCCCTATGTCGGGGCCGGCGTGCTGGCCAGCGCGGCGGGCATGGACAAGGAGTTCACCAAGAAGCTGCTGGCCGCCGACGGCCTGCCGATCGGCGACCACGTCGTCCTGCGCGCGAACCAGCCCACGCTCACACCGGAGCAACAGGAGCGGCTGGGACTGCCGGTCTTCGTCAAGCCGTCGCGCGCCGGATCGTCGATGGGCGTCAATCGGGTGGGCTCGTGGGCCGACCTGCCGGCCGCCATCGCCGATGCCCGCCAACACGACCCGAAGGTCATCGTCGAGGCCGCGATCGTCGGCCGCGAACTGGAATGCGGAGTGTTGGAACTGCCCGACGGCCGACTCGAGGCCAGCACCGTCGGCGAGATCCGGGTCGCGGGCGTGCGCGGCCGCGAGGACGGCTTCTACGACTTCAACACCAAATACCTCGATGACGCCGCCGAACTCGACGTGCCCGCCAAGATCGACGACGACGTGGCCGACGAGATCCGGCAGCTGGCCATCCGGGCGTTCAGCGCGATCGACTGCCAGGGCCTGGCGCGGGTGGACTTCTTCCTTACCGAGGACGGCCCGGTGGTCAACGAGATCAACACCATGCCGGGCTTCACCACGATCTCGATGTATCCGCAAATGTGGGCGGCCAGCGGTGTGGACTACCCGACCCTGCTGACCGCGATGGTCGAGACGGCGCTGTCCCGCGGCACCGGCCTGCGTTAGCGCGAGGTATCTCAGCGCGGCGGCGCCGGGTCGATCGGCTGGGCGGGCAGCGCCGCACTGATCGCCGCCGAGAGCTCCTGAATGGGGGTGGGGCCGGAATCCTCCGGCAGGGTCAGCGCGATGTACACGTCGCGGTCCACCGCGAACCAGGTGATCCGGTCGGCCTCGCTGACCCGGAACCAGCTGACGTCGTCGACCATCTGCAGCGGGGCGCCCTGCACGAAATCCCCGGGACGGTCCAGCCCGCAGCGCAGGATCACCGGTTCCGGGTCGACGTCGTCGCGCCAGGCCGCGACCCCGGCCGGGGCCGGATCTGCCGTGGGCGCGCGCTGGTAATCCCCGAGATCCTCCGGCAGGGCGGCCAGCAGCTGGACGCACGCGGCGCTCTCGGCGTGCGGGGCGGGCACGGCCGCGACGGGAACGGGTGCGGGCGCGCGATTGGCCGCGATCACCAGGATCGAGACAAGGGCACCGACCCCCACCACCACCGCCGCGATGAACACCCAGCGCGGCGGGCCGTCCTGCTCCACGCGAACTCCTGCCTTTCTCCTACACTGACCTGCAGAACGTACCGCAGAGGTGAGATGACCGACGACAACCAGACCTTGCGCGAGGTCGGCGAATTCGCGGTCATCGACCGCCTGGTCGCGGGCCGCCGCCAGCCGGACTCGGTGCTCATCGGCCCCGGCGACGACGCCGCGGTGATCACCGCCCCCGACGGCCGCGTGGTGATTTCCACCGACATGCTGATCCAAGACCGGCACTTCCGGCTGGACTGGTCCACACCGCACGAGATCGGCCGCAAGGCCATCGCGCAGAACGCCGCCGACATCGAGGCGATGGGCGCCCGCGCAACGGCATTCGTCGTCGGCCTCGGCGCTCCCGCGGACACCCCCGCCCGCGATCTGCAACAACTCGCCGACGGCCTGTGGGACGAGGCCGAGCGGGCCGGGCCGGCCGGCATCGTCGGCGGGGATCTGGTGTCGAGCCCGCTGTGGGTGGTGTCGGTGACCGTCTTCGGCGATCTGGCGGGCCGCGCGGCGGTCACCCGCGGGGGCGCGCGGGCGGGCGACACCGTGGCCGTGGCCGGGTACCTGGGTTCCTCGGCGGCCGGGTTCGAGTTGCACAGCGCCGGACCGGCGGACTTCGAGGATCTGCGCCGACGGCACCGGGCCCCGGAGCCGCCCTACGGTCAGGGGGAGGCGGCCGCGCTGGCCGGCGCCACCGCCATGACCGATGTCTCCGACGGTCTGCTGGCCGATCTCGGTCACGTCGCCGCGGCGTCGGGGGTGCGCATCGAGGTGACGAGCGCGGCGCTGGGACCGGACCGCGAGGCGCTGGCCGGCGCGGCCGAACGGCTGGGGGTCGACCCCCTGGGCTGGGTGCTCGGCGGCGGCGAGGACCACGCGCTGGCGGCCTGCTTCCCGGGTGCGCCACCGGCGGGGTGGCGGGTCATCGGCACCGTTTCCGAGCCCGGGCCGACCGGTCCCGACGTCCTGGTCGACGGCCGTCGGTGGACCGGTTCGGCGGGCTGGGAGTCGTTCAATTAGGTTGGTCCATCGTGACTGCGCAGCCGTTGAACGAACTCGTGGAGGAGGGCTGGGCGCGGGCGTTGGCGCCGGTGGCCGGTCAGGTCGCGGAGCTGGGTGGATTCCTGCGCGCCGAACTCGCCGAGGGCCGCGGTTACCTGCCGTCGGGGCCGAACGTGTTGCGCGCCTTCAGCTTCCCATTCGATGCGGTCCGGGTGCTGATCGTCGGGCAGGATCCGTATCCGACCCCGGGGCACGCCGTCGGGCTGAGCTTTTCGGTGGCGCCGGACGTCCGTCCGTTGCCGCGCAGCCTGGAGAACATCTTCCGCGAATACGGCAAGGACCTCGATCTTCCCAAGCCGTCCAACGGCGATCTCACGCCGTGGTCGCAGCGCGGCGTGCTGCTGCTCAACAGGGTGCTCACGGTGCGCCCCGGCAACCCGGCGTCGCATCGCGGCAAGGGCTGGGAAGCGGTGACCGAATGCGCCATCCGCGCGCTGGTGGCCCGCGGCACCCCGATGGTCGCGATCCTGTGGGGACGCGATGCCGGCACGCTCAAGCCGATGCTGGGCGCCGGATGCGGGGTCGTCGAATCCCCGCATCCCTCGCCGCTGTCGGCCAGCCGCGGGTTCTTCGATTCGCGGCCGTTCAGTCGCGCCAACGAGCTACTGATCAAGCAGGGCGCCGAGCCCATCGACTGGCGCCTGCCGTAACTCGCCTGCGGTAACTACGGCGCCGGGATCGGCGGCGGTGAAGGAATCGGGGGCGGCGACGGGATGGCCGGCGGGGACGGGATGGCCGGCGGCGACGGGATGTTGATGTCGATGTCGCCGTCACCGTCGGTCGGGGGCGGCGTCTGCTCGGCCGGCGGCATGGTGTCCGCCGGCGGCATCGTCTCGCCCGGGGGCATTGTCTCGCCCGGCAGCGTGGTTTCGGTCTCGGTCTCCGTCACCACCTCCGAGGTCGTCGTCTCGGTGGTATCGGTGGTGGTGGTGTCCTCGGTGTCGGAGCTGCTACCGCAGGCAGTCAGCAGCAACCCGGCCGTCGCGAGCGACGCGACGGCAGCCTTGGATTGTGAACGCGAAATTGTCATGGAGCGTGCCATACCCAATGGGCACGGCACGCTAAACCTGAACTAGCCGCGGACCTTGCCGGCCTTGATGCACGACGTGCAGGCGTTCACCCGGCGCTTGTTGGCACCCGGGCGGTCGGCGACGCGCACCGCCTGGATGTTCGGGTTCCAGCGGCGGCTGGTGCGGCGATGCGAATGCGACACCATCTTGCCGAAGCCGGGGCCTTTTCCGCAGATATCGCACACGGCAGCCATGGGGCACGCTCCTCTTCATCAAGCTTTTAGTACGTACTGGGGGCCAACGACCGCTTGGCGGGTGGCACCGACAACCTGACCAGAATACCGGGGGCCGCTCAGATCGCCAAAACGTGGTCGCCGCGTGAACGAAACCGTCGCCGGTCCCGACTAGGCTAGCGCCCGCACCGGGCGGCAGGAAGGGGGCATCGATGTCGGATCGTCGGCTCGACGGTGTTGCCCTACGGGACTGGGCCCACGCCTGCGTCGGAGACCTGATCGCCCACAGCGACGAGATCAACGCGCTCAACGTGTTCCCGGTGGCCGACTCGGACACCGGCACGAACATGCTGTTCACCATGCGTTCGGCGGTGTCGCGGGTCGACGCGATCGACCAGCGCGGCATCGTCGCCGTGGCGGGTGCGCTGGCCACCGGGGCCCTCCGCGGGGCGCGCGGGAACTCCGGGGTGATCCTGTCGCAGATCCTGCGGGCCTTCAGCGATGTCCTCGCCGACGAGGCGGCCACCGAGATCGACGCCGGCATGTTCGGCGCCGTCCTGCGGCGCGCGGTGGGCCTGGTGGTCGCCGCGATGGGCGGGACGCCGGTGGCCGGGACTATCGTCAGCGTGCTGCAGGCCGCCGCGGATGCGAGCGAGGAAAGCGCCGGGTCCTCCTTGATAGAAGCCGTGGCCGCCGCCGCGGACGCCGCGGCCAGCGCCCTGGACCGCACGCCCGAGCAATTGCCGGTGCTGGCCGAGGCCGGGGTGGTCGACGCGGGCGGGCGCGGACTGTTGGTCCTGCTGGATGCGCTGTGCGCGACGGTCGGCGGCCGGCGAAGTACCCGTCCCGTCTACGAGCCCAACACCCCGGCGGGTTCGGCCTGCACGCACCTGCAGTCGGCGCCGGCCTTCGAGGTGATGTACGTGCTGGCGCAGTGCGAACCGGGGCGGGTCGACGAGTTGCGGTCGCGGCTGCAGGCGCTGGGGGATTCGGTGGTGATCGCCGCGGTCCCCGGGGTCGGCTATTCGGTTCACGTGCACGCCGACGACGCCGGCGCGGCGGTTGAGGCCGCGCTGGACCTCGGCACACCCAGCCAGATCCAGATCTCGGCGCTGACCGCGGGCCCGACCGGTGTGGCGCCGAGCAGTTGGGGCCGCCGACGCGCG
This sequence comes from Actinomycetes bacterium, assembly GCA_023460175.1. Classification (GTDB taxonomy): domain Bacteria; phylum Actinomycetota; class Actinomycetes; order Mycobacteriales; family Mycobacteriaceae; genus Mycobacterium. The sequence goes on along the minus strand of JAEWRC010000021.1, from coordinate 4,933 downwards.
GTGCTGGCCGTCGTCGACGGCGACGGCGCGGCGACGCTGTTCGCCGACGAGGGTGCCGCCGTGCTGCGGCCCGCGCCGCCGGGCCATCATCCGCGGGTCAGCGCCCAGCAGTTGCTGCGGGCGGTCGTCGACACCGGGGCGGCCTCCGTGCTGGTGCTGCCCAACGGATTCGTCGCCGCCGAGGAACTGGTGGCCGGCTGCACCGCGGCCATCGGGTGGGGCGTCGACGTGGTGCCGGTGCCGACCCGTTCGATGGTGCAGGGGTTGGCGGCGCTGGCCGTCCACGACGCCGCCCGCCAGGCGGTCGACGACGGGTACACCATGGCGGCCGCGGCGGGGGCGACCCGGTTCGGCTCGGTGCGGATCGCCGATCAGGAGGCCTTGACCTGGGCCGGACCGTGCCGGGTGGGCGACGGGCTGGGAATCTTCGGCGACGAGGTCCTGGTGGTGCGCCACGACGTGGTGGCCGCGGGCCGCGGGCTGATCGACCTCCTGCTCGGGGTGGGCGGTGAACTCGTGACCGTCCTGCTGGGCGCCGACGTCGACGATCAGGTCGCGGCGCTGCTCACCGAACACGTCGAGCGGCACCACCTGGGGACCGAAGTCATCACCTATGCCACCGGCCACGCCGGCGACGCACTGATCATCGGGGTCGAATAGATGGCCGCACTCGGGGATCCGCTGGACTTCATCATCGGCAAGAAGGCCGCCGACCTGCTGGACGACACCTTCGGCATCCGCACCGTCGACGATCTGTTGCGGCATTACCCGCGCAAGTACAGCCGCGGGTCGACGGTGCTCGGCGAGGACGACGAACCGCCCGAGGAGGGCGAGCACATCACCTTCGTCGACACCATCTCCAAGGCCGATCTGCGCAAGATGAATCGCACGCCGCACCGCGAGTACCTGGTGGTGACGCTGGGTGATCGACGGCCGAAGGTCACCGCGACGTTCTTCAACCCGAAGTACCTCAAGCGCACCCTGGTACAAGGCACCAAGGTGATGCTGTCGGGGGAGGTCGGCTACTTCCGCGGCACCATGCAGCTGACGCATCCGGGCTTTCTGATCCTGGATTCGCCCACCGGCAAAGCCGGCGGCGGCACCAAGTCACTGATGAAGATCGCCGAAAGTGCCCAGGGTGACGGTGAATTCGACCTGTCGGTGTTCGAGCGGGACTTCTTCCCGATCTACCCGGCCAGCTCGAAGTTGCAGAGCTGGGACATCTACGCCTGCGTGCGGCAGGTGCTGGCCGTGCTGGACCCGGTCCCGGACCCGCTCCCGGAATCGATTCGGCGCGAGATGGATCTGGTGTCCGAGGACGAGGCGCTGCGGGCGGTGCACCTCGCCGAGAACGAGGCCCCGCGCGAGCGTGCTCTGGACCGGTTGCGCTTCGACGAGGCGGTCGGGCTGCAATGGGCGTTGGCGCAGCGCCGGTTCGGCGAACTGTCCGAGGCCGGACCGGCCGCACCGCCCCGCGACGACGGCCTGCGGTCTGCGCTGTTGTTGCGGCTGCCGTTCGAGCTCACCGGCGGACAGAACGAGGTGCTGGATGTCATCTCGGGGGAGCTGGCGCAGACCCGCCCGATGAACCGGATGCTGCAGGGTGAGGTCGGCTCGGGCAAGACCGTCGTGGCGTTGCTGGCGATGCTGCAGATGATCGACGCCGGGTATCAGTGCGCCATGCTGGCGCCCACCGAGGTGCTCGCCGAGCAGCACGCCCGGTCCATCCGCGACGTGTTGGGACCGTTGGCCATGGCCGGCCAACTCGGCGGCGACGAGGACGCCACCGGTGTCGCGCTGCTGACCGGTTCGATGTCGGCGGCTGCCAAACGCGATGCGCGCGAACAGATTTCCTCCGGGACGGCCGGCATCGTGATCGGTACTCACGCGCTGCTGCAGGATGTGGTGGAGTTCGACCGCCTCGGCATGGTGGTGGTCGACGAGCAGCACCGCTTCGGGGTCGAGCAGCGCGATCGGTTGCGCTCCAAGGCTCCCGACGGGGTGACCCCGCACCTGCTGGTGATGACCGCGACCCCGATTCCGCGCACCGTGGCGTTGACCGTGTACGGGGATCTGGAGACCTCCACGCTGCGGGAGTTGCCCCGCGGTCGGCAGCCGATTGCCACCAACGTCATCTTCGCCAGGCAGAAGCCCAGCTGGTTGGACCGGGCCTGGCAGCGTGTGGTCGAGGAGGTCGCCGCCGGACGGCAGGCCTACGTGGTGGCCCCGCGCATCGACGACGACGACAAGATGGCCAAGCCCGTCGCGGGATCCGGGCGCACCGCGACCGCCGTCGTCGACCTGTACGCCAAGCTGAGCAAGGGCCCGCTGGCCGGCGTGCGGGTGGGGTTGATGCACGGTCGGCTGACGCCGGAGGAGAAGGACGCCGTGATGGGCGGTTTCCGCGCCGGCGAGATCGACGTGCTGGTGTGCACCACCGTCATCGAGGTCGGCGTCGACGTGCCCAATGCCACCGTCATGGTGGTCATCGACGCCGATTGGTTCGGTATCAGCCAGCTGCATCAGCTGCGGGGACGCATCGGCCGTGGCTCGCATCCGAGCCTGTGCCTGCTGGTCACCGACCTGTCCGAGGCCTCCAAGGCCGGTGGGCGGCTGCGGTCGGTGGCGTCGACCCTGGACGGGTTCGAGCTTGCGGACCTGGATCTGGAGGAGCGGCGCGAGGGCGATGTGTTGGGCCGCAACCAGTCCGGGCGGGCCTCCGGGTTGCGGCTGTTGTCGCTCATCGATCACCGCCCGCTGATCGAAACCGCGCGCGAGTTCTGCGATCAGATGTACCCGCGGGACCCCGGCAATCGCGGCATGGCCCTGCTGGCTGCGCCGTTCAGCGATACCGACCGCATCGAGTACATGGACAAGTCGTGAGGCGCACGACGCTGCTGTGGTTGGCGGCCATCGCGGTGTTGACGGTGGTGGTCGCCGTGCAGGTGCTGACGGCCTCGGGGGAGCGCGAGGTGGCCGCGCAGGCCGCCGGCGATCCGCCCACGGTGGAGCCCGGCACCGACGTGTTGGCCGGGATTGCGGTGGTGCCCAGCCGAATTCGTGGCTTCGATTATCACCGCGACGCCTTCGGGGACGCCTGGGACGACTTCAACGACGCCCCGGGTGGGCGCAATGGGTGCGATACCCGCAACGACATCCTCAACCGGGATCTGGTGGACATCACGCTGGTGGCGATCAAGCGCTGTCCGAATGCGGTGGCCACCGGCACCCTGCACGACCCCTATACCAACGCCGTGGTGTCGTTCGTGCGGGGGAATCAGACCGGGGCCGCGGTGCAGATCGACCACATCGTGCCGCTCGCGCTGGCGTGGGATCTGGGTGCGCGGGGCTGGGACGACGCCAAGCGCAAGCGCTTCGCCAACGACCCGGCCAATCTGCTGGCCGTGGCCGGGAAAGCCAACCAGGACAAGGGGGACGGCGAGCCCGCCGTCTGGATGCCGCCCAACGCCGCTTTCCATTGTCAGTACGCGATGCAGTTCATCGAGGTGCTGCGCGGCTATCACTTGCCGGTGGATGAGCCCTCGGTCCCGGCGTTGCGGACCGCGGCCGCAACATGTCCCGCCGCTTAGAAGGGTGGTTCGTCGGGGTCTGTGGTGGGTGTTTGCGGTGGTGGTCGCCAGTCGGCGGTGATGGTTTCGTTTTCGGGTGGGTCGTTGACCCATTTGCAGAAGGGGCTGGTGCTGGGGGTGCCTTTGAAGAGGTGGAGTTTGCGGCGGACTTCGTTGCGCCATTGGCGGAGGTCGATTTCTTGGGCGCGGGCGTGGTTGAGCTGTTGGGTTTCGATGTTGGTGGCCCGTTTGGCGGCCATTCCGGCGCGGGCCAGGAGGGTGCGGCGGGTTTTTTCGGCGTGGCGGTTGCGCGGCAGCGGGGCGGGGGTGGCACACGCGGCGATGTCGGGAAACAGTTCGGCGCCATCAGGGGTGCTGCGGTAGGTCCGCCCGGTCGGGGAGGTCCATTCGATGGTGCCGTCGTGGTGTTGTTTGTTGCGCCAGCCGTCGGGGCCGGTGTGGAAGGTTTTGAGCCGGTGGTGTTCGCGGCATTTCGGGTCGAGGTTGCCGGTCAGGGTCCAGCCACCGCCGAAGGGGTGGCGGTGGTCGAACGGGACGGTGTGGTCGAGGTCGGCACGCCAGGCCGAGCGGTTGCAGCCGGGGAAACTGCAGGTGAGGCTGCGGCATCGGACCCAGCGGGTGGCGGCGGCGCTGGGTTGGTGGCGCAGCAGCTCGTCGGCTCCGGCGTGGGGTTCGGGTCGGGTGGTGGGGCGTAGCAGGGCGCCGGCGTCGGCGAGGTCGCGGACTTGTGCGGCGTCGATGACGCCGTAGCCGTCGAGGTAGCCGGGGTCTTCGGTGGCGCCGGTGAGGGTGTCGGCGCTGGCGATGACGTTGATGACTACTCGGCCGCTGGCGGTTTCGGTGGTGGTGCGGTGGGGGCAGTCGGTGTTCTCACACGCACAGCTCAGGGTGGTGTGGCCTTCGCCGAGGGCGGCCATGGCGTCGGCGCGGCGTTGATCGAGGGTGCGGGGATCCTCGGAGCAGACCCCGCGGGCCATTTGGGTCAGGCGTTGGTCGAAGAGTACTGCTGCGGGGGCGGCCAGTTTCCCGTCGATGCGGGCCATCCCGTTGGGTTGGGTGGTGAGGGTGACGCGGCGGTCGGTGTCGGCGGTTTTGCGGCGTTCTTTGGCGGCTTCGGGGTCGGCGTTGGTCACGGTGGTGTCGATGGTGTTGAGCAGTCGGCGTCGTGACCAGCAGTCCCAGGTGCTGATCTTCTCGGCCAGCTCGGCGTCCACGGTGGGCATCAGGTCGGCTTCGACGTAGTCGGTGCCGGTGGTGATCGCGGTGGCATCGGACCAGCTGATCTTGCCGTCGGCCAGCAGGGCGTGGATTCGGGGCAGGCGGGTGTCGAGGGCTTCGGCGTG
>JAEWRC010000020.1 GCA_023460175.1 Actinomycetes bacterium | reverse complement strand
GATGTGCACTTCCCACACCGTCCCGTCGAACAGCACCCCGTCGTCGACGATGCCCTCACCCTCGAAGCCCTCGGCGTCGTCGGCGGGCAGCCACCGGGCCTGACCCACCAGCACCGTTCCGGTCTCGTCGCGGATCAGTGGAATGCGTTGCGCCGCACCGCGGCGCGCGCGCCCGGCGCCGAAGCGGCCGCGGACGTGGGCCACCTCGACATCGAGCCGCTCGGTCTTGAGCAGTCGGGTCAACACGGCCGCCAGGTCGGCCTGCGAGCCGACGACGATCACCCGTCGCGCCGACTCCGTGGCCGCGTCGATGTCCGCGGCCGCGCCGGTATCGGTGCCCACGGTCACGGTCGGCAAATCCCGCAGCGGGCGGGGCGCCGAGCGGCCCCCGAACAGCAACACAGCGGTCAACGCACTAGTCAACGCAGCTCCTGGTCACTCTCTCGGATAGTGTGGGTCACCGGCTGGACACAATAATCAGGAGAAATGCCATGCCGGCAATCGTCCTCATCGGCGCCCAATGGGGCGACGAGGGCAAGGGTAAAGCCACCGATCTTCTCGGTGGGCGGGTGCAGTGGGTTGTGCGCTATCAGGGCGGCAACAACGCCGGGCACACCGTTGTCCTGCCCAGCGGCGAGAATTTCGCGCTGCACCTCATCCCCTCGGGAATTCTGACCCCGGGGGTCACCAACGTCATCGGCAACGGTGTCGTGGTCGACCCCGGTGTGCTGCTCACCGAGCTCAGCGGCCTCGACGCCCGCGGCGTGGACACCGAGCGGCTGCTGATCTCGGCCGACGCCCACCTGTTGATGCCGTACCACGTGGCCATCGACAAGGTCGTGGAGCGCTACGCGGGCAGCAAGAAGATCGGCACCACCGGTCGCGGCATCGGGCCCTGCTACCAGGACAAGATCGCCCGGATCGGGATCCGGGTCGCCGACGTCCTCGACGAGACGCTGCTGGCCGAGAAGATCGAGGCCGCCCTGGAGCTCAAGAACCAGATCCTGGTCAAGGTCTACAACCGCAAGGCGCTGGACGCCGACGAGGTGGTGGCCAACCTGCTGGAGCAGGCCGAGGGGTTCAAGCACCGCATTGCCGACACCCGCCTGCTGCTGGGCCAGGCCCTGGAGAACGACGAGACGGTGCTGCTGGAGGGCTCGCAGGGCACGCTGCTCGACGTCGACCACGGCACCTACCCGTACGTCACGTCGTCGAACCCGACCGCCGGCGGCGCCGCGGTGGGCTCCGGCATCGGTCCCACCCGGATCACCACGGTGCTGGGCATCCTGAAGGCCTACACCACCCGCGTGGGATCCGGCCCGTTCCCCACCGAGTTGTTCGACGAGCACGGCGAGTACCTGGCCAAGACCGGCGGCGAGGTCGGCGTGACGACGGGCCGGGCGCGGCGCTGCGGCTGGTTCGACGCCGTGATCGCCCGCTACGCGACCCGGGTCAACGGCATCACCGACTACTTCCTGACCAAGCTCGACGTGCTCTCGTCGCTCGAGACCGTGCCGATCTGCGTGGGCTACACCGTCGACGGCAAGCGCACCGACGAGATGCCGATGACGCAGGCTGACATCGTTCGCGCCGAGCCCATCTACGAGGAGCTGCCCGGCTGGTGGGAGGACATCTCCGGGGCGCGGGAGTTCGACGACCTGCCCGCCAAGGCGCGCGACTACGTGCTGCGGCTCGAAGAGCTTGCCGGAGCGCACATCTCGTGCGTCGGAGTGGGCCCGGGCCGGGATCAGACCATCGTGCGGCGCGACATCCTGGCGGGCCGCTAGTGTCCGCCGACTACGGCCTGGACCCTCGGCGCGTCGATCCGAACTACGACCGGCACGGCGGTTTCCCGGTGTTCGAGCCCGCCGACCCCGGTCCCGGGTTCGCCCGGTTCCTGACCGCCATGCGCCGCCTGCAGGACCTGGCGGTCTCCACCAACCCGGACCCGGACACCTGGACCGACGTCGCCGGTCAAGTGGAAGCCTTGGTGGCGCAGCTGGATCCGTTCCAGTCCGGCGAGGGTGTGGGCCCGGCCAACCGGGTGCCGGATCTGCCCGGCGCGGGCAGCCTGCTGATGCCGCCGTGGATCGTCGACAAGTTCGAGCCCGACGAGGTGCTGCTGCGGGTCACGTTCAGCCGCTATCACGTCGGCGGCAACGACGCCGTGCACGGCGGGGTGCTGCCGCTGCTGTTCGACTCGCTGTTCGGCATGGTCATCCACGCCACCGGCCGCCCGATCAGCCGCACCGCGTTCCTGCACGTCGACTACCGCAAGGTCACGCCCGTCGACGTCGAACTCAACGTCCGCGGCTGGCTGCGGGAAGCCGAGGGGCGCAAGGCGTTCGTCAACGCCGAGCTGCGCGACGCCGACGGCAATCTGCTGGCCGAGTCGCACGGGCTCATGATCCGGCTGCTGCCCGGCCAGCCTTAGCCTCGGGACCGTCGGCGGGGTCCAGCCGCGCCGGCCACCACACCTTCGGCCCGATCAGCGTGAACAGCGCCGGGATCACCACGGTGCGGACCAGGAAGGTGTCCAGCAGGATACCCAGCCCCACGATGATGCCCAGCTGCGTCAGCACGATCAGCGGCAGCACGCCCAGCACGCAGAACACCGCCGCCAGCACGATGCCGGCGCTGGTGATGACCGCGCCGGTCGCCGAGACCGCCCGCACGATGCCGGTGCGGGTGCCGAAGGTGGCGGTCTCCTCGCGGGCGCGGGTGACCAGGAAGATCGTGTAGTCCACGCCGAGGGCCACCAGGAACAGGAACGCGAACAGCGGGGTGGTGTTGTCCAGCGCCGGGAAGCCGAACACGTGGATGCTCACCCAGCCGCCCAGGCCCAGCGCGGCCATCGAGGACGCCACGGTCACCGCGACCAGCAGCAGCGGGGCCACGACGGAGCGCAGCAGCACCAGCAGGACCGCCAGCACCACCACCAGGATGGCCGGGATGATCAGCAGCCGGTCGTGCACCGCCGCGTCGCGGGAATCCAGCGCCTGCGCATCGGCCCCGCCCACCAGCGCGTCGGGGTCGACGGACTGCACCGAATCACGGAGCGCCGCAATCGTTTCGAAGGCCTCGTCGCTGGCCGGGGCGGCGTCGGTGATCACCGACCACTGCGAGCGCCCGGCGCCGTCGTCGCCGCCGGGGGCCGCCGAGATGACGCCCTCGGTGCCCTCGATGGCGGCCTGGATCGCCGGACCGCGGTCGGTGGCCCCGATGACCCGGGTGGGGTCGGTCAGCCCACTGGGGAAGTGGTCGGCCAACCGCTCGTAGCCGGTCACCGATTCGGCCTTCACCCGGAACTGCTCGGTCTGCGACAGCCCGATCGTGGTGCCCAGCAGGCCGCAGGTCAGCACCGCCAGGCCGGCGATCGAGGCGACCAGCACCGCCACCGGCCGGCGCGCCACGGCCGTGGCGATGCGGTGCCAGACGCCGGTCTCGGTCAGGTCCCGATCCTCGTGCGACGGGATGAACGGCCAGAACAGCCGGACCCCGAACAGCGCCAGCAGCGGCGGCAGCACCAGCAGCGAGAAGGCCGCGGCCACCACGAGCCCGGCGGCGGCCTGCAGGCCCAGGCTGCGGGTGCTCGGCGCGCTGGCCAGCAGCAGCGTCAGCAGCGCCAGCACCACGGTGGCGTTGCTGGCCAGGACAGCCGGCCCGGCGTTGCGCACCGCGATGCGCAGCGCCTCGCGGTGATCGGAGCTGGACCGCAGTTCCTCGCGGTAGCGCGAGATCAGCAGCAGCGCGTAGTTGGTGCCCGCGCCGAACACCAGCACGCTGGTGATGCCCGAGGTGGACCCGTCCGGCGTCAGCCCGGCCAGCGAGGTGACCGTGCTGCCCAGGGTGGCGCCGACCCGGTCGGCGAAGCCGATCACGGCCAGCGGCACCAGGAACAGCACCGGCGAGCGGTAGGTGAGGATCAGTAGCAGCGCGACCACCGCGGCGGTCACCGCCAGCAGCGTGATGTTCGCGCCGGAGAACGCGCCGGCGATGTCCGCGCCGAAGGCCGGCCCGCCGGTGACCTCCGCGCGCAGCGCCTCCGGCAGCCCATCGGTGGCGGCCCCGCGCACCGCGTCGACGGCGTCGCGCAGTTCGAAGCCCGACAGCGTGCCGTCCATCGGGACCGCGGCCAGGGCGGCGATGCCGTCCTCGGACACCGTCATCGGCGGCCCGCCGGCCGGACCGCCGAGTTTTTCCTGCACGCGCTGCCGGGCCGCCCCGGCCGCCCCGACGTCCTCGGGCTTCAGCGGGGCGTCGTCGGTGCGGGTGACCACCAGGATGGCCGGGGCCTGATCGCCGCCCGGGAACGCCCCGGCGGCCTCGGCGGCGCGCGCCGACTCGGCCGAACTCGGCAGCGCGATCGGGGACTGCGAGGCGGCGTCGTTGCTGCCCGCCAACCCCAGCAGCAAACCGGAGGCCACGGCGATCAGCAGTGCGAGCACCCACGAGCGGGGCGCGGTGACGACGGCAGCAAGTCGGTCCCAGATCACGCGCTCAACGTACCCAGATCCTTCGATGGCCTAACCTTTCGGGTCCCGCGGGACGCCTATGGTGGAAAGCATGTCTGCGCCCCGAATCCTGCTGCTGGGTGCCGGGGATCTGGGCCGCGAGGTGGTGCTCAGCTTTCAGCGCCTCGGCGCGGTGGTGATCGCCGCGGACGCCCACCCCGATGCGCCCGCCCTCGCCTTCGCCGACGAGTCCGCTGTGGTCGATCTCACCGACCCCGACGCGGTGGCCGCGGCCATCGACCGGTTCGACCCCGGCTACCTGGTGACAGCCACCGATGACGTGGCCGCCGAGGCTTTGGCCGCCGCCGAGTCCGACGGCCTGCGGGTGGTCCCGGGCGGGCGGCGGACCCGGCTGACGCTGGACCGCGAGGCCCTGCGGCGGCTGGCGGCCGACGAACTGGGTCTGCCCACGGCGCCGTTCTGGTTCGCCGGATCCCTCGAGGAACTCGGCGCCATCGCCGCGCACGCCGGCTATCCGCTGGTGGTCAAGCCGCTGGTGGCGCTGCCGGGCGAGGGGCAGTCGGTGCTGCTGCGGCCCGACGACCTCGAGGCCGCCTGGGGCCGGGCCACCTCGGCCGGCGCCGGCCACCGGGTGCTCGTCGAATCCGTGGTCGAGGTCGACGACGAGGTCACCCTGCTGACGGTCCGCACCGGCGAATCCGTGGCCACCCAGTTCTGCGAGCCGATCGGGCACCGGCACGTCGACGGCGTGCTGGAGGCCTGGCAGCCGCAGCCGATGACGCCGGTGGCGCTGGATTCGGCGCGCTCGATCGCCGCGCGGGTGGTCACCGCGCTCGGCGGCCGCGGCCTGTTCGGGGTGGAGTTGCTGGTGCGCGGCGACGAGGTGTACTTCTCCGACGTCACGGTCCTGCCGCACGACAGCGCCCTGGTGACCCTGCGCTCCCAGCGGCTGTCCGCGCTGGATTTGCACGCCCGCGCGGTGCTGGGGCTGCCGGTGGACACCATCATGATCTCCCCGGGCGCGGTCGAGGTGAGCTACCGGCCGGGCTCTCGGGATAACCTCTCCGAGGCCCTGAGCGTGCCGGAGACCGACGTGCTGTTGTTTCCGGCGCCGGTCGGGTCTCCGGGGGCCGGCCGCAGCCGGTTCGAGGTGGTGCTGGCGACGGCACCGGCCGTCGCCGGTGCCCGGGAGCGGGCCCGCCAGGCGGCGCAGGCGCTACGAGGGAGTAGATCGTGACCGACCAGAAGCCCGACTCCGACGGGGCCAGCGTCACGCCGTTTCTGGCCGCCCTGGCGATCATCGTGCTCGTCGTGATCGTGATCGGGGTCATGAGCTGGGCCAACAGTGACGAGGACGCGCTGCACGAGGGCGTCGTCCGCGCGGCGCTGGGCCAGAACGATGCGCTGCAGCGGCTCGACTACGAGGACTTCCGGACCTACACCTGCGCGCAGCAGGCCGGCACGGAGGCCGAGGTGCTGGCCCGGCAGCGCGAGTCGGTGGCCGAGAAGGGCGCGCGCTATGTGGGCAACGTCCTGGAGGTCAAGGTCGACGGGGGCAAGGTCGACGGCGACACCGCGACCGCCAACGTCGTCTACTACTTCGACAACGACAAGGACGCCATGATCGACACCCCGACCGAGTTCGTCCTCGAGGACGGCTCCTGGCGGGTGTGTTCGGCCACATCCTGACGTGTGGAAAACTTGCTCCGGTGAGTTACGCAGGAGATATCACGCCAGAAGAGGCGTGGTCGATGCTCAGCGCGGATCCGGAGGCGACGCTGGTCGACTGCCGGACCGACGCCGAGTGGAACTTCGTCGGTGTGCCCGACGTGTCGAGCCTGGGCCGCGAGGTCGTGTTCGTCGAGTGGAACCGCACCAACGGCACCCACAACGACGCGTTCGTGGCCGAGTTGCAGGCCGCGGGGGTGACGCCCGGAACGCGTCCGGTGATCTTCCTGTGTCGCTCGGGTAACCGCTCGATCGGCGCGGCCGAGGCCGCCACCGCCGCCGGGATCGGCCCTTCCTACAACGTGCTCGACGGCTTCGAGGGCCACCTCGACGCGCAGCGCCACCGGGGCGGATCCGGGTGGAAGGCGCTCGGGCTGCCCTGGGTGCAGTCATGAGCGAACCGGAGGTCCCGTCGGTCCGGATCCCGAAGCCGTTGCCGCCCGGCCTGGGTCAGGCCACCGTGGGTGTACGCGGCGGGTTGCTGCGCTCGCAGTTCGAGGAGACCGCCGAGGCGATGTACCTCAACTCGGGCTACACCTACGCCAGCGCGGCCGACGCCGAGCGCGCCTTCACCGGCGAGGTCGACCGCTTCGTCTACTCGCGCTACGGCAACCCGACCATCGCGATGTTCGAGGAGCGGTTGCGCCTGATCGAGGACGCCCCGGCGGCGTTCGCGACCGCCACCGGCATGGCCGCGGTGTTCACCGCGCTCGGCGCGCTGCTGGCCGCCGGCGATCGCCTGGTGGCCGCGCGCAGCCTGTTCGGGTCGTGCTTCGTGGTGTGCAACGAGATCCTGCCGCGCTGGGGCGTCGAAACCGAGTTCGTCGACGGCGACGACCTCGCCCAGTGGGAGGCGGCGCTGAGCAAGCCCACCCAGGCGGTGTTCTTCGAGACCCCGTCGAATCCCATGCAGTCGCTGGTCGACATCGCCGCGGTCAGTGAACTCGCCCACGCCGCGGGCGCAAAGGTGGTGCTGGACAACGTCTTTGCCACCCCGCTGCTGCAGCGCGGCATGCCGATGGGTGCCGACGTGGTGGTCTACTCCGGCACCAAACACATCGACGGCCAGGGCCGGGTGCTCGGCGGGGCCATCCTCGGTGATCAGGAATACATCGACGGCCCGGTGCAGACGCTGATGCGCCACACCGGCCCCTCGATCAGCTCCTTCAACGCCTGGACCCTGCTCAAAGGCCTTGAAACCCTTGCGCTTCGGGTCAACCACAGCAACGCTGCCGCGCAGCGGATCGCGGAGTACCTCGAGGCGCACGCCGGCGTGCGATGGGTCCGCTACCCGTTTTTGACCTCGCATCCGCAGTACGAGTTGGCCAAGCGGCAGATGAGCGGCGGCGGCACGGTGATCACCTTCGAACTCGACGCACCCGCCGACGGCGGCAAGCAGCGCGCGTTCGAGGTGCTCGACAAGCTGCGGGTCATCGACATCTCCAACAACCTCGGCGACGCGAAATCGTTGATCACGCACCCGGCGACGACCACGCACCGGGCGATGGGGCCGGAGGGGCGCGCCACCATCGGGCTCGGCGACGGGGTGGTCCGGCTGTCGGTGGGCCTCGAGGACGTCGAGGATCTGATCGCCGATCTGGACCAAGCGCTGGGCTGATCGCGTTATAGTCGCCCGGTGATCAGCGGTGACACGCTGACCGGGAGGGACCGCGAACTGACGACCCTGCGCCGCGCTCTGAGCGGGGTCGGCAACTTCGCCGGTGTACTGGTCGCAGGACCTGCGGGGGTGGGCAAGACGAGGCTCGCCCGTGAGTTGCTGTCCCAGGCCGCCGCCGCGGGCACCCAGACCGATTGGATCGTCGGCACCGCATCGGCCCGGCCGATCCCGTTGGGCGCGTTCACCGCAACCCTCGGCGAGCACGTCAACGATCCCAATCCCAGTGTGCGACGGGTCATCACGGCGCTGCTGGCCCGGCAACGCCAGGGGCGGGTGGTGATCGGCGTCGACGACGCGCATCTGCTGGACGGTTTCTCCGCCCACGTCGTGCACCAGCTCGCGCAGAGCCGCCAGGCCCGGCTGGTGGTGACGGTGCGCACCGGGGCCGACGAGCCCGACGCGGTCCGCGCGCTGTGGAAGGACGGACTGCTGGCTCGGCTGGACCTCGAGCCGCTGTGCCCGCAGGGGGCCCGCGCCATGGTCGAGGCGGCGCTGGAGGGTCCGATGGATGCCCGTAGCGCACAACGGTTCTGGCGGCTCACCGGTGGCAACGCGCTGTTCCTGCGGCAGCTGCTCAAGGATCAGGTGGCCGCCGGCCGGGTCCGCAAGGTCAAGGGTGTCTGGATCTGGGACGGCGACGTCGCGGTGTCGCAGAACATGAGCGATCTGGTGGGCAATCAGCTCGACCGGCTCCCATCGGAGGTGGCCACGGTCCTCGACGCACTGTCCCAGTGCGAGCCGCTCGACGTCGACATCCTGACCGACCTGGTGGGCCGGTCCGCGGTGGAGACCGCCGAACAGATGCACCTGATCACCGTCGAACGCCGCGCCGACGCGCTCACCGCGCGGCTGGCGCACCCCATCTTCGGCGAACTGCGCCGCGCGGCGGCCGGCGAGATGTACCTGTCGAAAATGCGTGGGGCGCTGGCGCAGCGGCTGGCCGGCCGCGACCCCGGCGACGCACAGGGCGCGGTCCGGCGCGCGTTGCTGCAGCTGGAATCCGATCTGCCGCCCGACCCGGCGCTCTATGTCGAGGCGGCGCGGGTCACCATGACCCTGCTGGATCTGGACCTGGCCCAGCGGTTCGCCGCGGCGGCGGCCGCCGCGGGTGCGGCCGCGGCCACCGAGATCATGGCCGTCAACCGCTTTCTGGCCGGCGACGGCCCCGCCGCCGAGCAGACCCTGTGCGAATTGGCCGCCCGCGGCACCGACCGGCACCGCTGGACGACGCTGCGCGCGGCGAATCTGATCTGGATGCTCGGCGATCCGACGGCCGCCGAGCGCCTGCTGGCCGAGTTGGCCGACGATGCCGAGACCGAGGCGCAGCGGGCCACCCGCTATTCGGTCGAGGCCTGCGTGGACGCGGTCTTCGCGCGCTGCGCCGAGGCGCAGCGCAAGGCCCGCTACGCGCTGGAGTGCCCCGAACTCTCCGACCTCAACGCGATGCTCGCCGCGGTGTCGCTGATCATGGCCGCCGGGGCGCTCGGCCACGCCGACGACATCGGGCCGGTGGCGCGCGCGGCGCTGGACCGGGCCACCGAATCCTTCGAGAGCTCGCACATGCGCTTCTGGTTCGCCGGCGTCTACGCGCGGGCCTGCCGGCTGACCGGCCGGCTCGAGGAGTGTCGTGGGGCCGCCGAGCTACTCGCCGAACTCGCGCAGGACATGCCGAGCCTGGCGTATGCGAATCTGGTGTTCATGGTCGGCGCGGCCGAGCTGATGGGAGGCGACGTCGGTTCGGCCACCAAGAAGCTGCACGAGGCACTGGCCGGGGTCGAAACCCACGGGGTGACAACGGGTTTGCGGGCGGCCTGCGTCTTCGGGCTGGCCGAGGCGCACGCCAAGCTGGGGGAGGCCGAGGCGGCCGCCGAGATGCTCGGCGAGGTGCGGCAGAGCGCGCGCCCCGAGTTCCTGTTCATGCACACCGCCCTGGCGCTGGCGACGGGCTGGGTGCAGGCCGCCGGCGGTGCCCTGCAGGAGGCGGTGGACACGGTGCTGGCCGAGGCGAAAGTGGCCCGCGACCGCGACCAGCCGACCCACGAACTGGCGTGTCTGCAGGCCGCCGCGCAGTGGGGAGCCGGGCACGACCTCGACCAGATCGCCACCCGGACAGCCGAATTGGCCGAGGCCCTGCGATTGCCGTTGGCCGACGCGGTGGCCCGGCACGCGGCGGGTCTGCTCGGCCAGGACGGCGAGGCGCTGCTGGCCGCCTCGACGGCCTACCAGGAGATCGGCGACCGGGCCGCCGCGGCCGACGCCGCCGCGCAGGCCGCGGTGGCCTTCACCGGGTCGCAGTTGCGCAGCCGCGGACTGTTCGCCGCCGCGCTGGCCGCCCAGCTGGCCCAGGAGTGCGGCGGGCTGTGCACGCCGGCCACCCGCAGCCCGGTGTCGCCGACGCCGCTGACCGGTCGGCAGCGCGAGGTCGCCGAACTGGTGGTCGCCGGGCTGTCGAACAAGGAGATCGCCGATCGGCTGGTGACCTCGGTGCGCACCGTCGAGGGCCATCTGTACCGCGCGTGCCAGCGCGTCGGCGCGAGCTCACGCAGCGACCTCGCGGCCATCATGCGCGCCGGCCCGGGCAGTTAACCCTGGTCGGGCTTCCTCTCCTCGACACCCGTCGAGCTCTGGGCGCGCTCCTCGTAGGCCGAGCGGGTCTTGGTGTCGAAGTTCAGGAACACGGTGTCGTTGCCGAGCTTGTGCGAGAGCCAGCGCCGCGCCTTGGGCGGGAGCAGCGCGGTGAGGGTGCTGACGGCGCGCAGCGGCCCGGGCACCGACAGGTGCGTGATGGCCGGCTTGTCGAGCACCTTGACCACGCCCGCGGCGATGTCCTCGGGCTGCACGGGCTTCTGCGCGGCCGAGGTCTTGGTGCCGGTGATCAGCTCGGTGTTGGTGAAGGTGGGCAGCACGACGCTGACGTTGACGCCCTGCGGCGCGAACTCGTCGGCCATCGCGGTGGACAGGCCCACCACCGCGAACTTGGTGCCGGCGTAGACCACCTGGCCGGGCACGGCGATCATGCCCGACAGCGACGAGATGTTGACGATGTGGCCGCTGCGGCGCTTGACCATCTCCGGCAGCACCAGCCGGCAGCCGGTCAGCACGCCGTAGAAGTTGACCTCGATCGAGGTGCGGATGGCCTGCTCGGTCTGCTCGAGGAACGGCCCGACCGGCATGACCCCCGCGTTATTGATGAGCACATCGATCTGACCGGTGCCGTCGGCGCGCGCCTTGTCCCGGAAGACCTCGAACGACTCGGCGTCGGTGACGTCCACCGGATAGCCGGTGACCTGCCCGAACCGCAGCAGTTCGGTGACGGCGGTGTCGAGCACCGCGACGTCGCGGTCGCCGATGACGACCCGCGCGCCGCGGGCCAGCAGGGCCTTGGCGGTGGCGAAGCCGATTCCGCGGGCGGCCCCGGTGATGACGATGTTCTTGCCCCGGATGTTGTCCATGGCGCGAAACTTTACACGTGTCAAGTTTTGCCGGCCAGCGCCGCCCGGCCGGTCAGTTCGCGGATGGGACCGTGCCAGACGTCGCCGTGGCCGGGGATCAGCACGTCGGTCTCCAGCATCGCCAGCGCGTCCAGGCTGCGCCGGCAGGCGGCCTCGTCGTGGTTGAACACCGACGGCAGCAGCTGCGGGCCGCGCCGCCCCGAGGTGGGGTGGCCGGTGACCAGCGCATCCCCGGAGACCAGCAGGCCGTCGACCAGATACGAGCAGTGGCCGCCGGTGTGTCCGGGCGTGGGGATCGCGATCGGGCGGCCGGGCAGGGTCGCGCCGACGTCCTCGGTGAACACGCGCGCCGACGGGATCCCGGCCCGGATCAGCGCGCCCTTGCCGAGGATCCGCACCGACCACGTCAGCCAGCGCGGGTGCCACGCGTGCATCGCCAGCGCGGCCGGCGAGGCCTGCTCGAGGTGGTCTCGCTGGGTGTGGCCGATCTCGTCGGCGTGGCAGTACACCGGCGTGCCGTATTCGGCGGCGAACCAGATCGCAGTGCCGAGATGGTCAATGTGGGCGTGGGTCAACAGGATTGCCGTCACGTCGGCCGCGTGATACCCGAGCTGGCGCAGGGACGCCAACACCTCGCCGCGCTGACCGGGAAATCCCGCGTCGATCAGCACCACCCCGTCGGCATCGGCGATCAGGACCCAGTTCACCAGGTCGGTCTGGGCCACGTGGACGAGGTCGGAAACCGCGACCAACTCCCCCGAAGCAGGTGCCATCTCCCAGAGTTTAAGTCCTACGGGTAGAAAAGGAGGCGTGGCTGAACTCAAACGTGAACTGAAGCTGGGTTACAAGGCGTCGGCGGAGCAGTTCGCGCCGCGCGAGTTGGTGGAGCTGGCGGTGCTGGCCGAGGCGCACGGGATGGACAGCGCGACGGTCAGTGACCACTTCCAGCCGTGGCGGCACGAGGGTGGGCACGCGCCGTTCTCGCTGGCCTGGTTGACGGCGGTGGGGGAGCGCACGCAGCGCCTGCAGCTGGGCACGTCGGTGTTGACCCCGACGTTCCGGTACAACCCGGCGGTGATCGCGCAGGCGTTCGCCACGATGGCGTGCCTGTACCCGGGCCGGGTGTTCCTTGGTGTGGGCACCGGCGAGGCGCTCAACGAGATCGCGACCGGCTACGCCGGTGAGTGGCCGGAGTTCAAGGAACGTTTCGCCAGGTTGCGCGAGTCGGTGCGGCTGATGCGCGAGTTGTGGCTCGGGGATCGGGTGGACTTCGACGGGGAGTACTACCAGACCAAGGGGGCCTCGATCTACGACGTGCCCGACGACGGGGTGCCGATCTACATCGCCGCCGGTGGGCCGGTGGTCGCCAAGTACGCGGGTCGGGCCGGGGATGGCTTCATCTGCACCTCGGGTAAGGGCGAGGAGCTCTACAAGGACAAGCTGATCCCGGCGGTGCGCGAGGGCGCGCAACTCGCCGAGCGCGATCCGGAGAGCATCGACCGGATGATCGAGATCAAGATCTCCTATGACACCGATCCGGAGAAGGCGCTGGAGAACACCCGGTTCTGGGCGCCGCTGTCGCTGACGGCCGAGCAGAAGCATTCGATCGACGACCCGATCGAGATGGAGAAGGCCGCCGACGCGCTGCCCATCGAGCAGGTCGCCAAGCGCTGGATCGTGGCGTCGGATCCCGACGAGGCCGTGGCCAAGGTCAAAGACTACGTCGACTGGGGCCTCAACCACCTGGTGTTCCACGCGCCGGGCCACGACCAGCGGCGCTTCCTCGAACTGTTCCAGCGCGACCTGGAACCCCGGCTGCGCAAGCTCGGATAGCCCCGTGAGCAACGGCGACAACGGCGGCGTTTCCGGCATCTACATCGCCTCGCCGGAGGGGGACACCGGCAAGTCGACCATCGCACTGGGCATCCTGCAGCGGCTGGCGGCCACCGTCCCGCGGGTCGGGGTGTTCCGGCCGATCGTGCGGGAGGGTGAGGCCCGCGACTACATCCTCGAACTGCTGCTGGCCCGCACCACCGCCGGCCTGAGCTACGAGGACTGCGTCGGCGTGACCTATCAGCAGGTGCACGACGACCCCGACGCCGCCATCGTCGCGATCGTCGACCGCTTCCACGCGGTGGCCCAGCGCTGCGACGCGGTGGTGATCATCGGCAGCGACTACACCGATGTGGCCACCCCCAGCGAGCTGGAGATGAACGCGCGGATCGCGGCCAACCTCGGGGCGCCCGTGGTGCTGGCGGTGCGCGCCAAGGGCCGCAGCCCCCAGGAGGTCGCCCAGGCGGTGGCCGTGTGCCTGGCCGAGATCGCCGGCCAGTACGCGCACACCGCGGCGATCGTCGCCAACCGCTGCGAGCCGGATCAGGTCGACGCGGTGACCGCCGCGCTGGACGGCTTCGATCCCAAGTCCTATGTGCTGCCGGAGGAGCCGCTGCTGGTCGCCCCCTCGGTCGCCGAGTTGCGCGACGCGGTGGGCGGCACCCTGATCAAGGGCGACGAGGAGTTGCTCGGCCGCGAGGTGCTCTCGGTGATGGTGGCGGGGATGACCGCCGACCACGTGCTGGAGCGGCTGCGCGACGATCAGGCCGTGATCACCCCGGGCGATCGCTCCGACGTGGTGCTGGCGTTGATGAGTGCCCATGCGGCCGAAGGATTTCCGTCGCTGTCGACGATGATCCTCAACGGGGGGCTGGAGTTGCACCCGTCGATCGCCGCGCTGGTCGACGGCCTGGGCTCGCGGCTGCCGATCATCGCCACCGGCCTGGGCACCTTCGACACCGCCAGCGCGGTGGCCGCCACCCGGGGCCGGGTGACGGTGGGCTCGCAGCGCAAGATCGACACCGCGATCGAGCTGATCAACCAGCACGTCGACGTCCAGGACATGCTCGACCAGTTGGCCATCCCGATCCCGAACGTCACCACGCCGCAGATGTTCGAGCACGGCCTGGTGGAGCGGGCGCGCGCGGACCGCAAGCGCATCGTGTTGCCCGAGGGGGAGGATGACCGGATCCTGCGCGCGGCCGGCCGGCTGCTGCGGCGCGGGGTCGCCGACCTGACCATCCTCGGCGACGACGCCCAGATCCGGTTGCGCGCCGCCGAACTCGGCGTGGACCTGACCGAGGCCGCGGTGCTGAACCCGAAGACCAGCGAGCTGTGCGATCAGTTCGCCGAGCAGTATGCCCAGCTGCGCAAGCACAAGGGCATCACGGTGGAGCAGGCCCGCGAGATCGTCGGCGACGTATCGTATTTCGGCACCATGCTGGTGCACAACGACATCGTGGACGGCATGGTGTCCGGGGCCACCCACACCACCGCCCACACCGTCCGGCCCGCCCTCGAGATCGTCCGGACCTCGCCGGGCATCTCCACGGTCTCGAGCATCTTCCTGATGTGCCTGTCCGACCGGGTGCTGGCCTACGGCGACTGCGCGATCGTGCCGGATCCGACCGCCGAGCAGCTCGCCGACATCGCGATCAGCTCGGCGCGCACCGCCGCGCAGTTCGGTATCGAGCCGCGGGTGGCGATGCTGTCCTACTCCACCGGCAGCTCCGGGGCCGGCGCCGATGTCGAGAAAGTCAGGGCCGCCACGGAATTGGTCCGGGAGCGGGCCCCCGAGCTGCTGGTCGAGGGGCCCATCCAATATGACGCGGCCGTCGAGCCGTCGGTGGCCGCCACCAAGATGCCGGACTCGAAGGTCGCCGGCCGCGCCACGGTGCTGATCTTCCCGGACCTCAACACCGGCAACAACACCTACAAGGCCGTGCAGCGCAGCGCCGGCGCCATCGCGATCGGCCCCGTGCTGCAGGGCCTGAACCAGCCCGTCAACGACCTCTCGCGCGGCGCGCTGGTCGAGGACATCGTCAACACGGTGGCCATCACCGCGATCCAGGCGCAGGGAGAGTAAGCAATGAACCGGACGGTTCTGGTGATCAACTCCGGCTCGTCATCGATGAAATTCAGCCTGGTGCAGCCGGATAGCGGCGTCGAGATCGCCGACGGCCTCGTGGAGCGGATCGGCGAGCGCGAGTCGATCGCGAAGGTGCAGTTCGGCGACCGCACGGTGGACCGCGAGTGCGCGGTGGCCGACCACGACGCCGCGCTGCGCCTGACCTTCGAGCTGTTCGACGAGGCCGGCGGCAACCTGGAGACCGTCGGCTTGGTCGCGGTCGGTCACCGCCTGGTGCACGGCGGCCGGGACCTGTACCAGCCGACGGTGATTGACGACGCGGTGGTGGCCAAGGCCCAGGAGCTGGCACCGCTTGCGCCGCTGCACAACCCGCCCGCGGTGATCGGCGTCGAGGTGGCCCGCCGGATGCTGCCGGACCTGCCGCACATCGCGGTGTTCGACACCGCGTTCTTCCACGACCTGCCCGCCGCGGCCGCCACCTACGCCATCGACCGGGAGCTGGCCGACCAGTGGCGGATTCGCCGCTACGGGTTCCACGGCACCTCGCACCAGTACGTCAGCGAGCAGGCCGCCGAATTCCTGGACCGCCCGCTGGATCAGCTCAATCAGATTGTGCTGCACCTGGGTAACGGCGCCTCGGCCTCGGCGATCGCCGGCGGCCGCCCGGTGGACACCTCGATGGGCCTGACCCCGATGGAGGGTCTGGTGATGGGCACCCGCAGCGGTGACGTCGACCCGGGCATCGTGTTCTACCTGGCCCGCACCGCCAAGATGGCCGTGGAGGACATCGAGACGATGCTCAACCGGCGCTCCGGGGTGTTCGGATTGGGCGGCGACAACGACTTTCGTGAGCTGCACCGGCTGATCGCGGACGGGGCCGAGCCCGAGGCGGGCCACGCCCGGTTGGCCTACGACGTCTACATCCACCGGCTGCGCAAGTACATCGGCGCCTACCTGGCGGTCCTCGGCGACACCCACGTCATCACGTTCACCGCCGGCGTCGGGGAGAACGACGCCAAGGTGCGCCGCGACGCGCTGACCGGCCTGGCCCCGCTGGGGGTGGAGATCGACGAGCATCTCAACGAGAGCCCGTCGCGGGGCGCGCGGGTGATCTCCGCGGAGAACTCGCCGACCAGCGTGCTGGTCATCCCCACCGACGAGGAACTCGCGATCGCCCGGGCCTGCGTGGCAGTCCTGGACTAGCAGTGCTGGATCAGAACGTGCTGGTGGGCCGCACCGTGTTGGCCATGTCCACCAGGGTGTAGCGGTGCGCGCGGCTCGGCGCCTGCCGGGCCAGGGCCCGCAGCGAGGATTCCACGCCGAGTTGCAGGCCGTGCAGCGTGAACGGGAAGCCCAGGATGTGGTTGGTGCCGGCCTCGTGGTCGACGATCCAGTCCAGCGCGGTGCCCAGCACCAGCGCCCGGATCTGCAGCACCCGCGGTTCGGTCTCCGGCAGCGCCTCGACGCGGCGGGCGGCGTCGCGGATCTGCTGCTCGGTGACCTCGCTGATGGACCGGCCCGACAGCAGCGTCACCGCGCTGGTGAGCCGGGCGGTGGTGAAGTGCCGCGACGCCGCGGGCACCTGATCGAGGGTCTTGATCGCGGCGTCGCGCTCGCCGGCCACCGATTGCGCACGGGCCAAACCGAATCCGGCGGCGATGACGCCGTCGTCGGTGCGCCACACCGTCCGGTAGAAATCCTGATCGGTGGTGCTGCCGGACAGCTCGGCAGTGGCGGCCAGCGCGAGCTTGGGGGCCAGCTCCCCGGGTAGCAGATCGAGCACCTCGGTGAAATGCTTGGTCGCCGAGTCGTAGTCGGCGGTCAACAGCTCAGAGACCGCGCGGAACCACACCAGCCGCCACTGCCAGCCCACCCGCTCGGCCAGGTCGTCGAGCTTGCGGGCGGCCTTGGCGACGTCGCCGAGGTCCAGCAGCGCGCGGATCTCCATCAGCGGCAACTCGATCGACTCGCTGAGGTCGATGCCCTCCGAGTCCAGCGCGCCGTGCCGCGCGGCGCGCAGTGAGTCCAGGGTCTGCACCGGCTGCGACAGCACGTTGGCCGACAGCACGGTGGCCGCTACGTCGGAGCGGTCCACCAGCGGGACCGGCAGCGCGGTGACGATCTCGGCCGCGGTGAGCTTCTCCGAGTGCGGCTTTCCGTCCAGGTAGACGTCGGTGTGCGAGACGAGCAGGTCCACCCCGAACGTCGAGCGGGACCGGCTGAACACCGTGGACAGCCCCGGCCGCGGCACCCCGGTGTCGGAGGCCACGACCTCGCGCAGCACGCCGAGCAGCTGTCCGGACATCTCGTCGGCCGTGGCGAACCGCCGCCGCGGGTCGGGGTCGATGGCCCGGCGCAGCACCCGTTCGAAGCTGTCGTACTCGTCGAGGACCGGGTCGTCGGAGGGCAGCCCGTCGACGTAGCGGCCGTTCCTGGTGTGCAGCCGCAGGGTCAGCGCGGCCAGCGTGCGTCCCACGGTGTAGATGTCGGTGGCGATCGTCGGGCCGGTGCGCACGATCTCTGGGGCCTGGTAACCCGGTGTGCCATACAGGTATCCGAACGAGTTGATCCGCGAGACCGCGCCGAGGTCGATCAGCTTGAGCTGTTCCTCGGTGAGCATGATGTTCTCGGGCTTGAGGTCGTTGTAGCACAGCCCGATGGAGTGC
The DNA here is from genome assembly GCA_023460175.1 of Actinomycetes bacterium. GTDB lineage: Bacteria > Actinomycetota > Actinomycetes > Mycobacteriales > Mycobacteriaceae > Mycobacterium. Next base: position 5,313 of record JAEWRC010000020.1, on the reverse strand, counting down.
AGATAGCCCAGCGCGGGCAGGATCTCGAGCATGTAGGCGATCGCTTGGGCCACCGGCAGCCGGTCCTCGCGGCCCTGCTTGAGGGAGGTGCCGCCGACGTACTCCATCACGATGTAGCCCACCGGATCGCCGTGGCTGTCCGGATGCTCGACGAAGTTGAAGATCTTCACGATCGACGGGTGCACGACCTCGGCGAGGAACTGCCGCTCGGCCATCGCGATGGCCTGGGCCTCGGCGTCCCCGGAATGCACCAAACCCTTGAGCACCACGGGTCTTTCGTTGACGTTGTGGTCGACGGCCAGATACACCCAGCCCAGGCCACCGTGCGCGACGCAGCCCTTGATCTCGTACTGGTCGGCCACCATGTCGCCGGGGCCCAGTTGCGGCAGGAATGAGTAGGCGCTGCCGCAGTACGGGCACCAGCCCTCCGAGAGCGCCTTGCCCTCGGTGGTGGAGCGGCCCACCGGCTTGCCGCAGTTCCAGCAGAACCGCTTGTTCTCCGCGACCACCGGATTGGTCATCAGCGCCCGCAGCGGGTCGATCTCGGGAACCCGCGGGATCTCGACCAGACCGCCGCCGAGGCGCCGCGCGGGGGCGATGGCCCGGGTGGCCAGGGTGACGTCGTGTGGTTCGGTGCCCGCCGCGGGGCCGTACAGGTCGTCCTCGTCGTCGTCGAAGTTGGGCCGGAAGATGGCCTGGGTGGCCATCGGCCGCATCGTCGACGCGGAGTCCAGCGTCATGTCGGCCGGCTGGGTGCTGGGGCCGGTGTCGTTGTGGCCGGTGTCGTCGTGGTCCACCGTGTTCTCGTCGAGTTCTGCCATCAGCGCCCCTAGTCCCGATACCGCGGGGTGGGGGGCGCCGGCGCCGGGCCCAGCACGGTGAGCCAGCGTCGGTACAGGGTGTTCCAGGTGCCGTCGCGGCGGATCCGCTCCAGGGTGCCGTTGACGAACCGCACCAGCCCGGTGTTGTCCTGGTTGATGCCGATGCCGTAGGGCTCCTGGGCCATGCTGGGGCCGACGATGTGCAGGAACGGATCCTGGGCGGCCAGCCCGGCCAGGATCGTGTCGTCGGTGCTGACGGCGTCCACCTGCCGCTGTTGGATGGCGACCAGGCAGTCCGCCCAGGTGACCACCGAGATGATGATCGGCGCGGGGGAGATCGCGCGGACTCGCTTGAGCGAGGTGGTGCCGTCGACCGCGCAGACCCGTTTTCCGGACAGGTCCGAGGCGCGGGTGATCGCGGAGTCGCGCGGCACCAGGATCCGTTGGTAGGCCGTCAGATACACCGTGGAGAACTCGACCAGTTCGCGGCGCTCGCAGGTGATGGTCATGGTCTTGACGACGATGTCGACCTGGTTGTTGCGCAGCGCGGTGATGCGCCCGGCCGACGACAGGATGCGGTACTCCACCTGGGTCGGCGTGCCGAAGATGTCGCGCGCCACCTCCCCGGCGATGTCGACGTCGAACCCGGTGATGGCGCCGGTGATCGGGTCGCGGAAGGAAAACAGGTTGTTGCCGATGTCCAGGCCGACGATCAGCCGGCCGCGGTTGCGGATGTTGGCGACGGCGTCCTCGGCCTTCTCGCGGTCGCTGAACGGCCGCAGGCTCGCGGTGGCGTCGCAGTCGGCCTGCTCCTCGGGGGCGGGGATCGCGACCGGGTCGGGGACCAGTTCCTCGAGCCCGGCCGGGGTGGGCGGAGCCAGCGTCAGCCCGGGCACCGCGGTCCCCGCGTCGTATTGCGCACAACCGGTCGCCAGGCCGGCGGCCACCGCCAGCGCGGTCGCGGCCGCGCCCAGGCGGCGCAGCGCGGTGATCGGCAGCGCGGCGATCATCGGTACTCGCTCATCCGCGGCCACAGGCCCAGCGCCACGGCCATCGCGGCGCCCAGCGAGAGCACCACGGCCCCGACTGTGGCGCCCGACAGCGTGCGGCCGGCCCGGGTGATGTCGGCCCGCAGCCGCTCGCGGCTCTTCTGGATGCCCTCGGCCAGGGCGGCCTCGAGTTTGTCGAACGCCGGGGTGGAGTCGTCCTGACCGGTGCCGAGTGCCACCTGGGTGGCGGCCTGATAGTTGCCCACCGAGATGTAGGCGTTGATCCGCTCGTCGGCGGCGCGCCACTTGGCCAGCAGCTGATCGGCCTCGGCCAGCGCCGACTTGTCGATCGAGTCGTCGCGCTCGAGGTACTCGGCGAGCTGCTGCTGCATGGTCTCGATGCGTTGGTAGTAGGACTGCTTGCGGACGTCCTCGTCGCCGCGACGGATCAGCGACAGCGTCTCGTCGGCGCGGGCCTGCTGCGCGGTGATCGCCAGGTTCGTCACGGTCTTCAGCGAGGTGGCCGCGGTGTTCTGCGCGCTGCGGCTCACGGCGGTGGAGATGACCAGCGCGGTGCCCACCCAGACGACCATGACCATGATCGCCAGGCCGCCGGCCACCAGGCCGATGTTGACCCGCCGCCGGGTGCGCCGCGCCAGCCAGCGGTGCGCGAACGCGCCGAAAAGGATGGTGGCCGTGACGATCAGGATCACGGGCGACGGGATCCGGGTCGACGCCGTCGTCTCCTCGTCCACCTGCGACGAGGTCGCCTGGTAGAGCCGCTGGGCGTCGGGCAGGATGGTCTCCTGCATCAGCGACGAGGCCTCCGACAGGTACGACGAGCCCACCGGGTTGCCGGCCCGGTTGTTGGTCCGGGCGGTCTCGATCACCCCGGTGTAGACGGCCAGGTTGGCGTTGATCCGCGCGGTCAGCTCGCGCATCGATTCGTCGGTCAGGCCGCTGGCCGCCCGGGTCAGCGCCGCCGCGGCGTTGGTGATGGCCTGCTCGTAGCGCTGCCGAACCGGGCGGGGTTCGGCGCCGGCGATGAACGCGGTGGCGGCCGCGGCGTCGGCCACCGACAGCGTGGTGTACAGCTCCCCGGCCGCGAACGACAGCGGTTCGGTGTGGTTGAGCACCGTGGTCAGGGCCTGCTGGCGGTGATCGATGGTGTTCGACGTCGCGAACGCGCTGGACACGCCGAGCGTGGCCAGGATGACGCCGAGGGCCAGGATGCGACCGGGGGTGGTCCACAGGAACCACCAGCGGGGGTGGGCCGGTTCGTCGGAGGACCGGGACGCGAGCGGCTCGGTGGACGGGTGCGCCAGCTCCACCGTCACCGCTGCGGCCCCTTTGCTGTCCGAAATCGACTGTGTTCTGTGCGACGTCCCGTGCGACCCGACCCGTGTTCTCTCGCGATTCTAAGAGCTCGGTGTGAAAGTTGGGATGTGATCGGCCCCAGCGCGTCGGGCCGGGGCCGACGGAGCGGGGCACGCACTCCAATTGCGCTCCGCCTATCCTGGTCCCCGTGCGCGGCGACGGTGACGGCTGGGTGGTTTCGGAGGATGGCGCCCATTACTGGGGCCGCCACGGCGCGGCGGGTCTGCTGTTGCGGGCGCCCCGGGCCGACGGGACGGCCGCGGTGCTGCTGCAGCACCGGGCCCCATGGAGCCATCAGGGCGGCACCTGGGGACTGCCGGGCGGCGCCCGGGACAGCCACGAAACCCCGGAGCAGGCCGCGGTGCGCGAGGCGCACGAAGAGGCCGGGCTCGCCGCCGATCAGGTGACGGTGCGGATCAGCGTGGTGACCGCCGAGGTCGGCTCGGATGGCAGCGCTACCCACTGGACCTACACGACCGTGATCGCCGACGCGCCGACCCAGCTGGACACCGTGCCCAACCGGGAGAGCTCCGAGCTGCGCTGGGTGCCCGAGGACGAGGTCGTCGCGCTGCCGCTGCACCCGGGGTTCGCGGCCAGCTGGCCGCGGTTACGTGAGGTGACCGCCACTATTCCGGTGTTCCGCTGAGCGCTGCGGCCAGGCGGCTCGCGGCCGCGCCCGGATCCTCGGCGGCGGTGATCGCGCGGACCACCACCACCCGGTCCGCACCGGCGGCCAGCACCTCCGGCAGCCGCTGCTCGTCGATGCCGCCGATGGCGAACCAGGGTTTGGCGGGCTTGCGCGCCGCGGCCGCGCGGACCAGGTCCAGACCCGGCGCCGGCCGGCCCGGTTTGGTGGGCGTGGGCCAGCACGGTCCCACGCAGAAGTAGTCCACCGACTCCTCGATCGCCGCGTTTACCTGCGCCTCGTCGTGTGTGGAGCGGCCGATCACCTGCCGGGCGCCGATGATGTCGCGCGCCACGTACAGCGGCAGATCGTCCTGCCCCAGGTGCAGGACATCGGACTCGGCGGCGCGGGCGACGTCGGCGCGGTCGTTGACGGCGAACAGCGCCCCGTGCCGGCGTGCGGCGTCGGCCAGGATCTCGAGGGCGGCCAGCTCCTGGGCCGCCTCCAGCGGGCCGAACTGCTGCTCACCGGCCGATCCCTTGTCGCGCAGCTGGATGATGTCCACACCGCCGGCCAGCGCGGCCTCGGCGAACTCGGCGAGATCACCGCGCTCGCGGCGCGCATCGGTGCACAGGTACAGCCGGGCGGTGGCGAGTCGGTCCAACGGCAGCGGGGTAGGTGGGGTCACGCCGTTCAGGCTATCGCCGGACGGTGAGTACCCTGGTCGGAAGTAATCACGGGAGCCCGGCGGACCGGGCTGAGAGTGGATCTGCGCGCCGAGTGTCCCCGCGCGACCGGTCCTTACCGTCACACCTGATCCGGGTCATGCCGGCGAAGGGAGGAAACATGACACCCGGGACCGTTGCGGTGATCGGCGGCGGCGTCATCGGCCTGTCGGTGGCGCGGCGGGCGCTGCAGGACGGCTGGACCGTGCGGGTGCACCGCAGCGACGTGCCCGGCGCGTCCTGGGTGGCCGGCGGCATGCTGGCCCCGCACAGCGAGGGCTGGCCCGGCGAGGAGGAACTGCTGCGGATCGGCCTGGACTCGCTGGCGCTGTGGCGCGCCGAGGGGCCCGGCTCGTACCGGGACGGCCTGCCGCCGGAGGTGGTGACCGCGCGCGAATCGCTGGTGGTCGCCGTCGACCGCGCCGACGCCGCCGACCTGAGAACCGTCGGGGACTGGCTGGCCGCCCAGGGCCACCCGATCGCGCTCACCACTGCCGCGCGCGACATCGAACCCCTGCTGGCCCAGGGCATCCGGCACGGCTTCGTGGCGGCCACCGAACTGGCCGTCGACAACCGCGCCGTGGTGGCGGCCCTGGCGGCGGAGTGCGAGCGCCTCGGGGCGCAGTGGGCCGGGCCGGTGGCCGACCTCGCCGAGGTCTCGGCCGACGCGGTGGTGATCGCCAACGGGCTGGACGCCCCGACGCTGTGGCCGGGCCTGCCGGTGCGGCCGGTCAAGGGCGAGGTGCTGCGGCTGCGCTGGCGCAAGGGCTGTATGC
>JAEWRC010000019.1 GCA_023460175.1 Actinomycetes bacterium | reverse complement strand
GTGCGGGTGCGTACGCAGGCAGATGTCGTGGTGATCGGAGCGGGCTTCGCGGGGTTGACCGCGGCCCGGGAGTTGAGCAATCGCGGATATGACGTGGTGGTGCTCGAGGGGCGTGACCGGGTGGGTGGACGCTCGCTGACCCGTACGGTCGGCGGGGTTCCCGTCGATCTGGGCGCGACCTTTGTCGGCCCCACCCAGGACGCGGTGCTGGCCCTGGCCGACGAATTGGGTTGCGCCACCGCGCCGACGTTCTGCGAGGGCAAGAACCTGATCCGGTGGCGCGGCGAGGTTCGGCCCTACTCCGGCACCATCCCGGCGCTGGGGTTCGCTGCGCTGGTGAACCTGGCCTGGGTGCGGCTGCGCTTCGCGCTGCTGGTGCGACGGATGCCGGTGCGCCGCCCGTGGACGGCGCTGGACGCCTACGAACTCGACAGCATGTCGCTGCGGCAGTGGCTGGACTCGATGCGCGCGTCGGACGCGACGGTGGATCTGATGACCCTCGTGGCGCGGGTGACCTGGGGTGCGGACCCGCAGGACGTGTCGATGCTGCACGCGGTGCGCTACGTCAAGGCCGCCGGCGGGCTCAACCGCATGCTGGATGTGAAAAAGGGTGCGCAGCAGGACCGGTTCCTGGCCGGCACCCAGCAGATCGCGCTGCGGATCGCCGAGGACCTCGGCGGCCGGGTGGTGCTCGACGCGCCGGTGTACGCGATCGACTACGACGAGGACGGCGGCGCGACCGTGAGCAGCGCTGCGGGGACGGTGCGGGCCGGCGCCGTCGTGGTCGCGGTCGCCCCGCAGCACCGGGGCGCCATCGCCGTCACCCCGGAGTTGCCCGAGGAGCACGCGGGCCTGCCGCAGCGCTGGCCCCAGGGCCGCCTCAGCAAGGCCTACGCCGTCTACGACAGCCCGTTCTGGCGCGCCGACGGGTACTCGGGTGAGGCGTTGTCGGATGACGGGCCGGTGTTCATCACGTTCGACGTGAGCCCCGGCCCGGAGGGTCCCGGGGTCCTGCTGGGCTTCGTCGATGCCCGGGGCTTCGATGCGCTGGCCCCCGAGCAGCGCCGCGAGCGGGCGCTGACTGGATTCGCCGCGCTCTTCGGTGAGCGGGCGAGCAATCCCGTCGACTATCTCGACTTCTGCTGGGGCACGGAGAAATTCGCCCCCGGCGGGCCCACCGCGGCGCCGGCGCCGGGGTCGTGGACCACGGTCGGCAAGGCGCTGACCGATCCGGTCGGCCCGCTGTTCTGGGCCGGCACCGAGACCGCCGACGAATGGACCGGCTTCCTCGACGGGGCGGTGCGCTCGGGTCAGCGCGCCGCCGCCGAGGTGGCCAAGTATCTGGGCGGCCGCGGCTAGCGGCGTACCGACTCCACCAGCGAGCGCAGGTGCTGGTTGACCGCGTCGGGCTGCTCCAGGATGGCACAGTGTCCACCCGGAAGTTCCACGAGGTCAACGAGATTGGGCACGGATTCGGCGATGCGTCGCTGCGCCGCGATCGGCAGCAGCCGGTCGTGGGTGCTGCCGATCACCAGCGTGGGCACGGTCAAGCCGTCGAGCGAGATGTGCCGCTTCTCCATCGAATCCATCAGCATGCGGGCGCAGCCGCCGCGGCCGGCCGCGGGGGTGGTGGCGAACAACTCGTAGACGAAGTCGGTGATCTCCGGGTGCGCGTCGCGGCCGACCGCCAGCCGGGAGACCACCCCGCGGCCGGTGCGCTGCACCACCCGCAGCGCGGGAACCCCGCCGAATCGGCGGATGGCCTCGGTGGCCACCAGGGCGCGCGGATTGGCCAGCCGCTGCGGCAACGCCAGGAACTGGACCTGGCGGATGAGCTCGCCGGTGGTCGTGTTGATCAGCGCGACGCCGTCGGCGCGTTCGGCCACCTTGTGCCGGTAGCGCTCCGCCCACGCCTCGATGGCGATGCCACCCATCGAGTGCCCGGCGAGTACCGCGCGCTCACCGGGCTCCAGCGTCGCCTCGAGCACCGCGTCGAGGTCGGCGGCGAGGTGGTTGAGGCTGTAGTGACCGCGCGGCGGCACGCCGCTGCGGCCATGCCCGCGATGGTCATAGGCGATGATCCGGAACTCGTCGGCCAGCGCCGCGATCTGTTCGCGCCAGACCCGGATCGCGCAGGTGATGCCGTGGGACAGCACGATCGGGTAGCCGTCCTCGCGACCGAACACCTCGGTGTGCAGTCGGGTGCCGTCGGCGCCGCGGACGATGACGGGCCGGCCGGCCGGCAGCTCGGCGGTAGTGGATGTACGCATTTGGGCACCTCCTGGGCCACGGCTCCTTTGCCGCTTTCCACGAGCATAACCCCACTGATGCCGGCGATCGGGCACCTACCACGCACGACGGCCCCGGAACCGAGGTCCCGGGGCCGTCGACCAAAGATAGCTTGCGCTGCTAAAACACCCGCACGTAGTCGACCAGCATCTGCGCCGGGTAAGAGCCACCGGACGGGTCACCGCCACCGGAACCGGCGACCGCGACGTTGAGGATCGGCACGAACGTGTAGCCGGGGTTGTTGAACGGCCACGGATCCATGGAGAACGCGGGCACCTCGAAGATCGGCTGCATGCCGGGCACGTAGTCCTTCCAGAAGTACATGCCGTGGTCGGTCCAGGTCATCCGCCAGGTGTGCCAGTTGTTGTCGATGGGGACCCGCATGGTGCGGTGCGAGGTGCCGTCCAGCTTGGTGTGCACGGTCATTCCCGACGGCCACTCCCCGTTGCCGTACCACTCCATCAGGTCGACCTCGCCGCCGTCGACCTTGTTGTCGTTGAGGATCCACCAGGCCGGCCAGCAGCCGGCGGTCTGGCAGTCCAGCTTGATCCGGGCTTCCCAGGTGCTGTTGATGCCGACGGGCTGAGTGCCGGTGATCTTGGCGCCGAAGTACTTGTCGCCCTCGCGGGTGGCCTGGATGACCAGGTTGCCCTTGCCGTCGAGGAACAGATTCTCCCGGCTGTCGCGGTATTCGCCCATGTTCTCCGGGCGGTCCCAGAACACCGGGTTCTTGATCCGCTCGCGGCGGGGCTCCACACGCCACTTCGAGTAGTCGATGCTCGAGCCGGCCGGCCCATCGAACTCGTCGGAGAACCGCATCGCCGGTCCGGCGCCGGCCTGCGGCGCGGGGGCCGGACCACCCGGTCCGGGCGCCGGCGCGTCGGGCTGTACCGGGTCGGCCAGGGCCTTGGGCAGGGGAAGCGCCGCGCCGAGCGCGCCGAGTCCCGCCATCAACATCATGCTGCGACGATCCATCTGAGGCACGAAGTAGACCTTAGAGCAACCTGGGCCGACGCTGTGGAACACGAGCGAATACGTGTGTCCTCCTCTCAGTGCTGGACTGCCAGGCCCAACCGCTCGAGGCGACGTATCCCGATGCTGGGCAACCACGGGCCGGTGTCGTCGGCCTCGATCCAGGTGCTGCGCTCCAGCAGCATGCGCACCACGATTCGGGCCTCGAGCCGGGCCAGCGCGGCGCCGACGCAGAAGTGCGCGCCCTTGCCGAAGGCCAGGTGCGCCTTGCCGCTGGTTCGGTCCAGCCGGAACTGCTCGGGCGCGTCGAACTGCGCCGGATCGCGATTGGCCGCGCCCCACATCAACAGCAGCCGAGAGTCGGCGGGCAACTCGGTCCCGCCCAGCGAGGTGTCTCGACGCACGTGCCGGTAGTGCCCGCGGAACGGCGACTCGAAGCGCAGCACCTCCTCGAGGAACGGATCCAGCAATTCCGGGTGGGCGCGCACGCGGCGCTGGATGTCCGGGCGGGTCCCCAGGATCCAGGCCGCGCTGCCCAGCAGCGAGGCGGTTGATTCGCCGGCCGCACCGAACAAGGTGATCATGATGCCCAGTGCGGCAATCTGTTCCAGCTCACCGCCACGGTGACGCGCGGCCAGGTCGGCGATCAGCCCGGAGCCGTCGTCGTCGGTGCTGCGCGCGAAGTGCTCCATGACGTACCCGGAGAGCTCGAGGGCGGCCACGCCGGCGGCCTCGAGTTGCTCGGCGGTGACGACGCCGTCGAGCAGGCTGGTGGCCGCGTACGCGCGCCGGATCAACAGGTCGGCGTCGGTGTCGGGAAGCCCGAGCAGCCGGGTCACGACCAGCATCGGTAGGCGGTCGGCCAGCGCGCTCATCCACTCGATGCGGCCGTCGCGCAGTCCCTCCAACCACAGGCGTCGGGCGGTCTGTTCGGCGTACTGCTCGATGACGCGAATGCGCTTGGCGGCCAGGTGCGGCAGCAGCAGCTTCCGGTGCGCCGCGTGCACCGGATCGTCGGCGGTTGCCAGGGCATGGATGGACGAGCCGAGCTCACCCATCGGGAAGGCGGTGACGCGGCCGTCGGCGCCGAGCACCATGGTGGCGGTCAGATTCGACGAGAAGTCGTCGACCCGGTTGAGCGCCTCGGTCACCGCGTCCCAGCCGCACACGACATAGAACTGCGAGTCGCCGACCCGGTGCACCGGCGCGCTGGCCCGCAATTGTCCGTAGAGCGGATAGGGGTCTTGCAGCGTATCGGAATCGAAGAGCCGCGCGGGATCGTCGAGGACCTGCATGGCGCTCAGGCTGCGCGCCGACGGCGAGCACGGTCAAGGGATGGTCGCGAAGTCGAGAGAGTGCTTGCGGTCCGAATCGGGGGTGCTCTCGCAGCACGAGCGGCCTGCCAGCGCCGTCGTTGAGAGAAGGCGCAGATTTTCTCTCACTGTGCGAGAATTCTTGAACGATGACGCAACAGGACTGGTTGCTGGGCGATCGGCACCATGCCGCCGCCGAGCGCATCTATGCCGGCGCCCAGGAGTTGATCGTCCGCAAGGGTTACGACGCGTTCACCATCGAGGCGCTCGCCGTTGCGATTCACTGCTCCCCCGCCACGATCTACCGGCACACCGGCGGCAAGGCGGCGATCCGGGACGTCGTGTTGACGCGGCTGTCGTTACTGGTGGTCGACACCGTGCGTAACGAGATCACCGAACTGCGCGGACCCGAGCGGGTGGTCACCGCGACGGTGGTCGCGTTGCGCGAAATGCGCTCGGAACCGTTCAGCCGGATCATGCGTGCGGTGCAGCCCGGCCCCGGCACCGACTGGCTGACCGCCTCGCCCATCGTCACCGACCTGGCGGCGGAGATGCTCGGGCAGGACATCCCCGATCCACTGGCCGCGCAGTGGCTCATCCGGGTGGTGCTGGCGCTGTGGTTCTGGCCCGTCAAAGATCCCCGCGACGAAGCCGAGATGTTGCGTCGCTTGCTGGGGCCACCGTTTGCCGGGTGCGGTCAGGAATACTGAAGCAATGTCTGTCCGGATTGACCGCAACGTCCTTGGAAACCGGCTGGAACCGTGCGGCAGCGAGCCGCTGACGGGCTTCTACCGCGACGGATGCTGTTCGGCCGGGCCCGAGGACATCGGTCTGCACACCATCTGCGCCGTCGTCACCGCCGAATTCCTCAAGCACCAACAGTCCATCGGCAACGACCTGTCGACACCGGTGCGCGCCTATCGTTTTCCCGGCCTGACCCCGGGTGACCGCTGGTGTGTCACCGCGGTGAACTGGTTGCGCGCCCACAACGCCGGGTGCGCCGCGCCGGTGGTGCTGGCCTGCACGCATGAGCGGACGCTGGACGTGGTTCCGCTCGAGACGCTGCGCAAGTACGCCGTCGACGTGCCCGACGATCTCGGCGAGCTGTGATCAGCCGAAGTTGGTGACAGGGCTCAGCGCGTCCCGCACGAACTGGGTGATGTTGAGCGCCGGGTTGCCGTCCGGGTAGCTGACGGTGGCCAGGATGTTGCCGCCCGCGGCGATGAAGTCGCCGTCGGCGCGACCCTGGTGGGTGCTGGAGGTGACGAGGATGATGCCGGTGGTGCCGGCCTCCTCGGCCAGCGGCACCGAGAATCGGGCGTTCTGCACCGTGCTGTTGGCGCGGTCCTCGACGATGATGCGATGCTGCGGAAAACCCAGCATCGTCAACATCCGGCGCATCTGTTCGGCCTCGGTGACGCCGTTGCGGGGATTGCCGCCGGTGACGATGATCGGCGACTGCGGGTAGCCCTGCGCGACGGCCAGACCGGCGAGCACCCGGCGGCGCAGCAGGGGGCGCATGCTGCCGTTGGGCTGCAGGCCGTAGCCCAGGATCACGATGGCCGGCTTGGAGAAATCCTTGCCGGCCGGGGTCGGCGCCGCGTGCGCCAGGGCCGGTTCGATGCCGCCGAGGACCGTGACCAGCGCCAGCGCGACCGCGGCCACCGGCGCCTTCCAACGGCTCCGCATACACACCCTCCTGAGTTGGGACAGACGAGTCTCAGGTTACTGACGGTGTAGTCGTTGCGGAGGGGACGATTGTTACGGCTAGTCCCCGACCTGGGCCAGGTACTCGCTTTCGCCATGGTCGATCGCGGCCAGCGCCTCGGCGGTCAGTTCCTCCCGCAGCCCGGACTGGGCGTGGGCGAACGGCACGTAGGCGCGCAGCAGGTCCGGCAGTTCCCGGCGCCGCCCCGCCGACACCGCGGCCCCGTCGAACGGGGTGGCGGTCAGCAGATCCGTCAGCCGAACCTCGCTGAAACGCAACGGATCTCCGGTCCCCTCGAACAGGCAGAAATTCAGCAGTGTGCGGTGCTCCGCGGTGGCATACCGCATACCCACCAGGGAGCCGAAGAACCGGTCGAGCAGGTCCTGGTGCTCGTCGTGGCCCAGGCCCCGCCCCGCGTACCCGGCGCCGCCCGTCGGCAACGAGTACGTCAGCCACTCCACCAACGGCCGGCACGCCGGCCAGGTATCGGATTCCGAGGGCGTGTACATCAACTCGGTGGCCTCGAGGCCCTCCCCCAGCCAGGCCCCGGCGTCGGCGAGGGTCATCTCGACCAGTTCCAGGTCCGCATCGGTGCGATTGGCCTCGGCGACGGCCAGCACCGCATCGAGCGAGTCCGGCACCAGGAACGCGTCGCCGACGCAGGAATGCAGGTTGTGGTCGAGGTGCGCGACGCAGGTCATCTCGAAACCGCCTGGCAGGCGCACCCCGAGCATCAGATCGTCGCCGTCGCCGAGCACATGGCTCATGCGCGCGGCGCGGTAGACACTCGTGTGCTCCAATTCGCTGATCCAGGCGGGCAATTCGTCGTCGCGATGGGCGACCTCCTGGGCGCACAGCGCCGCAAGCTCCGGATCGTCGACGAGCTCGGCGAGCACCCCCAGCAGCGCGGTGGTCTCCGGGACGGGCACCCCGATGAGACCCTCGACGAGGTCGTCGAGGTCCGGCGAGTCGGCATCCTCGTCCTCCTCGGGTGACTCCAGCAGCGACGCTTGCGGGAGGCTGGCCTCGATGATCATCGACACCAGGGCCAGCAGGTGCAGCGGATGCTCGGCGGCCAACGCCTCCTGCACCTCGGCGACCAGCGGCACCTCCTCGGGGATCTCGTCGCGCACCTCCTCGCGGCGGCGTCGGCTGGTGCGGCGCACCTCGCGTCGGGCCTGCTTGGCCTTGCGTCGCCGGCGAGCGTCGCTCATGGTTGGGGCTCCTTGGCACGTAGATCGATCTGTTCGTTGACGTAGCGGGCGACGACGGCGGCCATCGCCACGGTCGGCACGGCCAGGAATGCGCCGACGATACCGAACAGCGACCCGCCGGCGGTGACGCCCAGCAGCACCAGCACCGGATGCAGCTTCATGGTGCGGCTCTGCAGGATCGGTTGCAGGACATTGCCTTCGATCTGCTGCACCGCGATGATGACGCCGAGGACCAGCAGCGCGTTCGTGAAGCCGTTGGCCACCAACGCGATCAGCACCGCCAAGGCGCCGGCGACGAACGCGCCGACGAACGGCACGAACGCGCCGATGAAGGTCAGCACGGCGAGCACCGGGGCCAGCGGAACGCCGAGGACCACCAGCCCGATGCCGATGAACACCGCGTCGATCAGCGCCACCGCCGCCTGCGCGCGGATGAAGCCGCCGAGGTTCTCCCACATCTGGCCCAGCACCGACTCCAGGTGTCGCCCGGCGCGGCGCCCGGTCACCCGGCCCAGCCACGGCAGGAACCGCCGGCCGTCCTTGAGGAAGAAGAACGACAGCACGACGGTGAGCACCAACGTCAGCAGCAGCGTCCCCACCGTGCTGACGCCCGTGACGACGCCGGTCGCGATCGCCGACGACGACTCCCGCATGGCGTTGACGACGGTGTCCACGTATCGGTCGAACTGCTCCTGCTGCAGGTTCAGCGGCGGGCCGGCGACCCATTGCTGCATCCGGTTGATGCCCTCGGTGGCCTGGTCGATGAGCTCCGGCATCTGATCCAGCACCGGCGGCATGATGAGCGCGACGACTCCCGAGAAGATGGCCAGGAACAACAGCAGCGTGGCGGTGGCCGCGGCCGCCGGCGGGAAACCCAGGCGGTCCATCATCAGCCGGGCCGGCGGCCACAGCACCGTGCAGAGCACGACACCGAGCAGCACCGGCAGCACGACCACCCACAGCTTCGCCGCAATCCAGCCGAGCACCACGGTGCCCGCGGCAATGGCCACGATGATCAGCGACCACTTCGCCAGCCACATGCCCCCGGCGCCGATCACCGCGCCGCGGTCCGGCCCGGTCTCCGGTGTCTCCACGGCGTCCGAGGTCGCCACGGTTTCCGGCGTCGGGCTAGCGTCGGGTTCGGTCACGAGAATCCTCTCTGAGCACCATCGGGCCAGGTTATCGCCGCGTCGGACGACTGTGCCAGATTGTCCTTCCAGCAGCGTTTCGCTACGGAGTACCCAGGAGGACACCATCCGCGCGCCACCGGCACCCGCCGTCACCCTGGCCAACGGGGTGCGGATGCCGCGACTCGGGTTGGGCACCTGGCCGATGAGCGACGCGCAGGCCGCCGTCGCGGTCGCGGCCGCGGTGCGCACCGGCTACCGCCTGATCGACACCGCGGAGAACTACCGGAACGAACGCGGCGTGGGAGCGGGCCTGCGCGATTCCGGGGTGGCGCGCGCCGAACTGTTCGTCACCAGCAAGTTCAACCGCCAATGGCACAGCGTCGACGGCGTCCGGCAGGCCTGCGTGCAGAGCCTGGCCCGGCTCGGCCTGGACTATCTGGATCTGTTCCTGGTGCATTGGCCCAACCCCGAGCAGGACCGGTACGTCGAGGCCGTCAAGGGGCTGACACGGTTGCTCGACGACGGCTTGATCCGCGCGGTCGGGACGTCGAACTTCACGCCGGCGCATCTGCAGCGGTTATTCGACGCCGGGCTGACCCCGCACATCAACCAGATCCAACTGCATCCGTATCGGCTGCGTCCCGACCTGGTGGCGCTGCATCGGGCCCGGAGCATCCGCACCCAGTCCTGGAGCCCGCTGGGTTGGGGCACCGGCCTGCTCGCCGACGCGACGATCGAAAGGGTCGCGCGACGGCACGAGCGCAGCTCCGCGCAAGTGGTGCTGCGCTGGCACACCCAGCAGGGACTGATTCCCCTGCCGAGATCGACCGACCCGGGCCGGCAGGCCGAGAACCTGGCGAGCTTCGATTTCACCCTGACCGATGACGACATGGCGACGCTGGGAGCGCTGGACCGGCCCGATCTGCCGTTGGTGGACGCCGACACATACGGCCACTGAGTTCCACCCCGCTCTGCGAGACTGACGACATGGACTCTGAGCTCACGCTGCGTTGTCTCGGCGCGGCGGGCACCGTCACCGGTTCCAAGCACCTGCTGGAAACCGCGGGCAAGCGAATCCTGGTGGACTGCGGGTTGTTCCAGGGGCTGAAGAATCTGCGCGAACTCAACTGGAAGCGCCTGCCGGTGGACGCGGCGAGCATCGACGCCGTCGTCGTCACCCACGCCCACCTCGACCACACCGGGTATCTGCCCCGCCTGGTGCGCGACGGGTTCCGCGGAGCCATCGTCGCGACCGCCGCCACCGCCGCGGTGGCCGAAATCATCTTGCGGGACAGCGCCTTCCTGCAGGAGCGCGAGGCGGACTTCCTGAACCGGCACCACGCCACCAAACACTCCCCCGCGCTACCGCTGTACGACAGCCGCGACGCCGAGCGCGCGCTCGAACTGTTCACCACCCACCCGTTCGGCCAGGAGTTCAGCCTGCCCGACGACGGCCCCAGCGTGGTGTTCCGGCGAGCCGGACATATTCTGGGCGCGGCGACCGTCGACCTGCTCTGGCAGGGGCGACGCATCGTGTTCACCGGCGATCTGGGCCGCTACGACGACCCGCTGATGCTCGACCCCGAACCGGTGCCGGCCGCGGACTACCTGGTGATGGAGTCGACCTACGGCGACCGGTTGCACGACCGCACCGACCCGACCGACGCCCTGGCCGACATCATCGACACCACCGTGAGCCGCGGCGGCACCATCGTGGTGCCGGCGTTCGCGGTGGGGCGGGCCCAGACGCTTCTGTATTACCTGTGGCAATTACGTTGCGCCGGAAGGCTACCCGACGTTCCGATCTATCTGGACAGTCCGATGGCCATCAATGCCAGCGATCTGCTGCGCACCCACCACGGCAACCACCGCCTGTCACCCCAGGTCTACGAGGACATGTGCGCCATGGCCACCTACACCCGCGACGCCGAGGAATCCAAGCGAATCTCCGCGGATCGCGATCCCAAGATCGTCATCTCCGCCAGCGGCATGGGCAGCGGCGGTCGCGTGCTGCACCACTTCGAGGCTTTCGCCTCCGACCCGCGCAACACGATCATGCTCACGGGCTATCAGGCCCCGGGCACCCGCGGCCGGTCGATGACCGGCGGGGCGCGCGAGATCAAGGTTCACGGCCAGTGGATCCCGGTGCGGGCCCAGGTCGAGAATCTACGGATGCTCTCGGCGCACGCCGACGCCGACGAACTCATCCGGTGGGCCTCGGGTTTCACCACCCCGCCGCGGCGGGTGTTCGTGGTCCACGGTGAACCACAGCCCGCCGACGCGCTGCGCGTGCGTCTCGGCCGCGAATTCGGTTGGGACGCCGTGGTGCCCCGGCAGGATCAGGTCTTCGAGCTGTAGGCACCGCTGACCGGGCTGCTAGCTTGCGACACAACGGAATCCGATGTGCGTGGTGGCGCTGTCCTGTGATTGCGGAGAGCGCGCCGCGGGCCGGTAGCGGTGACAATATTCGGGTGCGCACAGGTGCGATCCGCCCTTGAGCACCTGATTGACCGACGGGTCCCCCGCGGGTGTCGGGCAGCATCCGGAGATCTGCGGGGCGCCGCGATGGCCGGGGACGAAGCGGGTGCGGGTCCATTCCCAGACGTTGCCGATCATGTCGACCAGCCCGAACGCATTCGGCGGGAACGTGCCCACCGGGGAGGTCCGGGACCAGCCGGCGGCGCCGTCGTTGCGGTAGGGAAACTGGCCCTGCCAGGTGTTGGCCATCAACCGGCCGTCGGGGCGGGCGTCGTCGCCCCAGGGGTAAACGGTGGCGCTGCCCGCCCGCGCGGCGTACTCCCACTGGGCCTCGGTGGGCAGACCGCGCCCGGCCCAGGCCGCGTAGGCGGCCGCGTCAGGATAGGCGACCTGGACCACGGGATGATCCAGCAGGTCGTCGACCGACGATTCTGGCCCCGTCGGGTGTTTCCAGCAGGCGCCCGGCACCCAGGTCCACCACTGCCGCCAGTCCCGCAGGTCCACCGGCCCGTCGGTCGGGCGGAACACCAATGCACCGGGCACCAGGTCGGCGGCGGGCACGCCCGGGAAGGCCGCCGGATCCAACTGCTGTTCGGCGACCGTGACATGGCCTGTGGCGGCGACGAATTCGGCGAACTGCGCGTTAGTCACCGGATGGCGCTCGACGGCGAACGGCTCGACGCTCACCTCGTGCACGGGCGCTTCCTCCGGGTAGAACTGCCCCGACCCCATCGGGAAGGATCCGCCCGGCAGTTCGACCAACTCGGTGAGCATGCAGCCCAGCGTAGGCAGCCGAGGCTATGGTCAGGCGATGATCCAGTCATCGACAGCCCGCAAGCTGGCCGCGGCGGCCGTCGCGCTCGCCCTGATCGGTGCGGGTGCGGCATGCGGCTCGGAGACCTCCGAGGGCCCGAGCGCGACGCAGGACCCGACAACCACGAGCGCCGCCGTCGAACCCTTCACCGCCTTCGTCGAACCGGTCGAGGGCGCCGAGGGTCTCGTCACCTACCAAGTGGAACTGCCGCAGTTGCGCGGCGGCGACGCCGCGGTGCGCGACCGGTTCAACGCCGGGATACGCGCCGCGCTCGACGACTACCTGGTTCCGACCGAGGACAACACCCCAGTGTCGGTGTGGCCCGGGGTCCTCGGCGAGGACGACCGCAGCGAGGTCACCCACATCGGGACCGGGTCGGTGGCCGGCGTGCTGCTGCTCAACATCTCCGTCGAGCGCGCGGCGCACCCGTACAACGCGGTGGCGACCACGGTGATCGATGTGCAGACCGCCGAGCCGATCATGATCACCGATCTGTTCACCGACGAGACCGCGGGGCTGACCGCGTTGGTCGACGGCATCAACGCCGAGATCGCCGAGGACGAGAGGCTCGCCGGGCAGTCCGCGCCGGAACCCGTTGCCGATCAGGTGGCCGCCTGGGTTCCCGACGACGACGGCCTGGTGGTCTTCATCTCGGTGGCCCACGTGCTCGGCGACTACTACCCGATCACGGTGGACTGGGACGTCCTCGACCCCGTGCTGGCGCCGGGGATGCGCGAGACGCTGACGGCCTAAACCTCGATCCACTGATGAATTGGCTGGTCAGTGAGTGTCGGAACGAGGAAAGTGCCCCTTGAGCTGGGATGATTGGTGTTCTCTAGGCATCAATCAGACCGGTTCAGAAAGGCACTTCCAGTGCAAGT
>JAEWRC010000018.1 GCA_023460175.1 Actinomycetes bacterium | reverse complement strand
ATCCACGGCGGCGTGAACGGTGCCGGTGCCGCTGGTGTCGACGCCGGGGCGGGCGGGCGCTTCTCGCTGATGCAGAACACCTGGCACGGCGCGGACCCGGGCGTGCCGGGCAGCGACTCGGGCCCGGGCGGCACGGGCAGCTGGTTGGCGACGTCGGTCTGGGCCAGCATCGGGTTGCGCGCCAGCGGATCGGTCGCCGGCAGGGTCTGCGCGGTGCCCGGGATGTCCGGTCCGAGGCCCTTGAAGACGTTGACGTGCTGCGAGACGCTCACCGC
The DNA here is from genome assembly GCA_023460175.1 of Actinomycetes bacterium. GTDB lineage: Bacteria > Actinomycetota > Actinomycetes > Mycobacteriales > Mycobacteriaceae > Mycobacterium. The sequence continues at coordinate 9,988 of JAEWRC010000018.1, read as the reverse complement.
CGGGATCGGGCCGTTGATCGGGGGCAGATCCACCGGCGCGACGCCGGTGGCGTAGGCGGCCGCCCAGCCGAGGACGTTGCGGGCGTAGGCCATCGAGTTGTTGTAGCGCAGGATCGCGGTGAGCACCTGATCCTGGTCGCGCAGGTTCATGTTGCCGCTGCACAGGTAGCGCGCGGCTGCCAGGGTGGCGTCGTAGACGTTCTGCGGGTCGGCCTCGCCGTCGCCGTCGCCGTCGGAGGCGTACCGCGACCACGTCCCGGGCAGGAACTGCATCGGCCCCATCGCCCGCGCGTAGGTGACGCGGCCGGCCTGCACGCTCTGCACGATGATCTCGTTGCCGGGCAGGGTGCCGTCGAGCGCGGGGCCGTAGATCGGCTTCACCGGGTTGCCGCGGGTGTCGGTGGCGCCGCCGTTGGCGTGCCCGGACTCGATGCGTCCGATTCCGGCCAGCAGGTTCCAGCTCACGCCGCACGAGGGCAGCGCGCGGGTCATCATCGCCTCGGCGTTGCGGTAGGCGCTCAGCGCGATCGACGGGATGCGCAGCGCCCCGGGCGCGGTCACCACCGCGGCGGGCGGCGGCGCGGAGACGGAGCCGGCGGCCACGTTGAAGCTGGTCACCGGCCGGGCCACCGCGACCACGGTGGGGCCGGAGGTGTCCACGGGAGTGGGGGCGACGGCCACCATGGGCGTCACGTCGGTGTTGGCGACCGCGGCGGGTGCGGGTGCAGGCGTCGGTCCGGACGCGCCGACAGCGGCGGCCAGCACCAGCGGGGTGATGACGGCGACGCCGAGGGCCGGCGAGCGGGTAGCGCGAGATACCCGATTGCGCGCAGAACTCAGCGCCGTCACCAGGGCCGGGTGTGCACCCAAGCCGCCCCCTATGCGCACTCGACCGTCCTCTGTGGCTTCCGTAGCTTGCTGTCTCTGTCCAAGCCTGGACTTGTGAACCAAGTCACCATACCTAGTCTTATGGCTGCTGTGGCAACAATGGTCACGCTAATCCGTCCTTTGCTGCTTGTTGCCGCGCCGTTCGGCGGTGTCGCCCTTGCGCGGCTTCGATTTCTCCGGCTGCTCGGCGGGCGCGGGCTGCAGGGCTTCGAGCAGTTCGCGCAGCTCGTCGAGTTCCTTGCGGAAGTAGTCGCGGGTGACGCCCTCGCCGACCGCCAGGCGCAGCGCGGCCAGCTCCCGGGCCAGGTACTCGGTGTCGGCCTTGGTCTGTTGGGCGCGGCGCCGATCCTCCTCCAACGACACCCGGTCGCGGTTCTCCTGGCGGTTCTGCGCCAGCAGGATCAGCGGGGCCGCATACGCCGCCTGGGTGGAGAACGCCAGGTTGAGCAGGATGAACGGGTACGGATCCCACTGCCAGGCGAAGGCGCCGAGGTTCAGCGCGATCCAGACGATGACGATCATCGTCTGCCACATCAGGTAGCGGCCGGTGCCCAGGTAGCGGGCGATCGACTCGCTGAACTTGCCGACGGCCTCGGCGTCGACGTTGAACCGGGGCCGCCGCGAGACGCGGGGGGTGTCCAGCCGGTTGCTCACTGCGCCGCATCCAGTTCCGGCTCGTCGGCGCTGGCGCGCCAGTCGTGCGGCAACAGATGGTCGAGCACGTCGTCGACGCTGACGGCACCCAGCAAATGGCCCGCCTCGTCGACGACGGGACCGCACACCAGGTTGAAGGCGGCGAAGTAGCGGGTGAGCGCCGACAGCGACATGTCGGGGGTCAGCGCGGGGAGGTCGTCGTCGAGGATCCCGCTGACCAGCGCCGCAGGCGGCTCCCGGAGCAGCCGCTGCAGGTGCACGCCGCCGAGGTAGTGCCCGGTGGGGGTCGCGGTCGGCGGCCGCACCACGAACACCAGCGACGCCAGCGCCGGGGTCAGGTCGGGGTCGCGGACCCGGGCCAGCGCCTCGGCCACGGTGGTGTCGGTGGCCAGCACCACCGGCTCGGAGGTCATCAGACCGCCGGCGGTGTCGGGGGAGTGCTGCAGCAGCCGTCGCACCGGGTCGGAATCCTCGGGGTCCATCCGCGCCAGCAGCAGCTCGGCCTCGGTCGGATTGAGCTCGCCGAGCACGTCGGCGGCGTCGTCGGGGTCCATGGCCTCGAGCACTTCGACCGCGCGCTTGGTGCCCAGCGTCTGCAACACCTCGACCTGCTCGTCCTGGGAGAACTCCTGCAGGATGTCGGCCAGCCGCTCGTCGTCGAGCGCGTTGACCACCTCCATGCGGCGCTTCTGCGGCAGCTCCCGCATGGCGTCGGCCACCTTGATCGGGCGCTGACCCTCGAACTGGTGCAGCAGCTGGGCGACGCCCTGGCCGGGCATCGACAGCGCCGACGGGGTCAGGCCGGAGACGTTCTGCCAGTCGACCACGTAGACGTTGCTGCGCCGGCCCAGGCGACGGTGGTTGCGCACGGCGACGCGGGTCACCAGCCAGTCGCGGGACCGGATCTGCTCGATCCCGAGGTCCACGACGTTCAGATCCGTGCCGGCGAGCTCCTCGAGTTCGGGGTCGCTGACCCGAACCCGGGTGTCGAGCACCTGACCGAGCACCAGCGCCTCGCCCGGACGCTGGGCGAACCGGCGCAGCGACACGTTGCCGGTGGTGAGCGTGACGGCGTGCGGTTCGATGGCGGTGACCCGCAGGATCGGCACGAAAATCCTTCGGCGCGTGGGAAGCTCGAGGACCAGGCCGATGACGCGGGGCTGCTGGCGGACGATGCTGATGCTGACCACGACATCGCGGACCCGGCCCAGCGATTCGCCGTCGGGCCCCAATACCACCAACCCGGCGAGCCGTGCCGCGTACACCCTGTTCACCGCCGCCATAGGTGAAAGGGTAGGAGTGGAACCGTGAACAGCGCGCATCGACCCGGCATAGAAGACCAACTGGTTCGCCCGAGGAGGACCTGCCTGTCGGTCCCCGGCAGCAGTCGCAAGATGATCGACAAGGCCAAGGGCCTGCCCGCCGACGAGGTGTTCCTCGATCTGGAGGACGCCGTCGCCCCCGAGGCCAAGGCGCAGGCGCGCGTCGAGGTGGCCGCCGCGCTGGCCGAGCCGGGCTGGGGCAACCAGCTGCGCGGTGTGCGCGTCAACGACTGGACGACGCCCTGGACTCACGCCGACCTCATCGAGGTGGTGGCCGCGGCCGGCGCGCAACTGGATGTGGTGGTGCTGCCCAAGGTCACCGACGTCTCCCACATCACCGCACTCGACCTGCTGCTGACCCAGCTCGAGCACACCCACGGCCTGCCCGTCGGCAAGATCGGCATCGACGCGCAGATCGAGGATGCCCGCGGGTTGACCAACATCAACGACATCGCGGCGCACCCGCGGGTGCACGCGCTGGTGCTCGGGCCGGCCGACCTGATGGCCAGCCTGAACATGCGCACCCTGGTCGTCGGTGAACAGCCCGAGGGCTACACCGAGGGCGACGCGTACCACCACGTGCTGATGACCATCCTGGTGGCGGCCCGCACGCACGGCGTCGCCGCGATCGACGGCCCGTTCCTGAAGGTGCGCGACGTGGAAGCGTTCCGCCGGGTCGCAGGGCGCTGCGCGGCGCTGGGGTACGACGGGAAGTGGGTGCTGCACCCGGATCAGATCGCCGCCGGCAACGAGATCTTCAGCCCGCGCCAGGCCGACTACGACCATGCCGAGCTGATCCTGGAGGCCTACGAGTGGCACACCTCGCTGGCCGGGGGAGCCCGCGGTGCGGTGATGCTCGGCGACGAGATGATCGACGAGGCCAGTCGCAAGATGGCGCTGGTGATCGCGGGCAAGGGGCGCGCGGCCGGCATGCAGCGCCAGGCGGAGCCGTTCTCGCCGCCGAAATAGCCTGCACCGCAGTCGGTTCGGGCTAGGGCGACCAGTTCTCGCCGGAGACGCCGATCGCCACTCCCACCATGAACAGCACGATCAGCAGCACCACGGTGATGGCGCCGATGACGATCCCGGCGATGGCCATGCCGCGGCCCTGCTGATGGGTCTGGCGGATCTGGTTGAGCGCGGCGATGCCGAGCACGATGCCGACAACGGGCAGAAAACCGCCGAGGCAGCAGAACAGACTCAGCAGCGCGCCGATGATCGAGGTGACCAGCGATGCGGTCGCCAGGTTGTTGGTGCCCACCGGCGCCGGCGGACCGTAGGGGTCGTACGGGGCGCCATAGCCGCCTGGGGGATAGCCGCCGGGGGGAGGGCCGCCGGGATAGCCGCCGTAGCCGGGCGGCCCGGGCGGGGGCGGCGGGTAGTTGGCCGGCGGGGGTGGTGGATAGGCGCCGTAGCCGGGCGGTGGCGGGGGATAGTCCGGCGGCGGTGCGTACGCGGGCGGATCCGGATAACCCGACGGGTAGTCGACCGGCGCGAAGGGGTCGGCGGGTTGCTGGGACTCGCCGCGGTTGGGGTCGTCCGGATTCGGGTTCGGGTTCGTCATGTCCTCATCGCATCGCGTAAATGGTCCAGATCAACCCGATGATCAGGGCGGTCACCCCCACGACGATGGCGGCGACCGCCAACCCGTAGCCGTTCTGCGGGGCCTGTTTGATCTGGTTGCGTGCCACGGTACCCAGCACGATGCCCGCAATCGACAACACGCCACCGAAGTAGGGCAGGAAACCCGCGATCGACGCCGCCATCGCGGCCACCGCCATCGGGTTGGTCCCCGGGCGCACCGGTGGGCCGTAGTCGTAACCGGGCGCTGGTGGGACGACGGGGGGCGGGAGGTCCGCCGGGGTCCACTCCCCGGGAAGGTGCGGATCCGGGCGTGGGTCGCCGTCCGCGGCTGTCATGCTGTCAACCTAGCGTATCCGCAGGTCGAACGGGAGAAACCGGTCCGCGTGGCACCATTTGCGCCGCCGGATCGTTGACCGGTCAGCCCCCGGAATCGCTGACATCTGCGGCACCACAGAGGAGAATGAGCACCGATGACCAGTCCATTCCAGCCAGGTCCGACCCCGGGCCCCGGTTCCGCGCAGGCCGGCGCCAGTCGGCGCGGCCCGATCAACCTGCCCACCCCGCCGAAGGGGTGGCCCATCGGCTCCTATCCCACCTACGCCGAGGCGCAGCGCGCCGTCGACTACCTGTCCGATCAGGAGTTCCCGGTCCAGCAGGTCACGATCGTCGGCGTCGACCTGATGCAGGTGGAGCGCGTCACCGGCCGACTGTCCTGGCCCAAGGTGCTCGGCGGCGGCGTGCTGACCGGCGCGTGGCTGGGCATCTTCATCGGCCTGGTGTTGGGCTTCTTCAGCCCCAACCCGTGGGCGGCGCTGCTAACCGGCCTGATCGCCGGCGTGTTCTTCGGCCTGATCACCTCGGCCATCCCGTACGCGATGGCCCGCGGTACCCGCGATTTCAGCTCGACGATGCAACTGGTGGCCGGGCGCTACGACGTGCTCTGCGACCCGCAGAACGCCGAGCGCGGACGGGACCTGCTGGCGCGCCTGACGATCTGAGCGCGACCCGGCCGCGCCGAGGCGAAAATGCGACGCGCGTGCCACAAGTGTTGCGTGTCACGTGGGCCTACCTCTACGGTTCACGCGCGGGACTGTCCCGAAATGCGGAGGCGAGAGGCGGTGTGGGCGGTTGGTGGCAACACGCGCACGCTCGACGGGTCGGGGAGCCCGACTGCGGAGGCTCGGCGCGGGCACGCTCGCGGCGCTCACCGCGATCACCGGAGCCGCGGCCTGTAGTTCGGCCCCCGACGGGGTGGTCGTCAGCTTCTACACCCCCGCCAGCGAGACCGCGACATTCACCGCGGTGGCCAAGCGGTGCAACGAGCAACTCGGCGACCGCTTCCGCATCGAACAGGTCAGCCTGCCCAAGGGCGCCGACGATCAGCGCCTGCAGCTGGCCCGCCGGCTCACCGGCAACGACCGCACCCTGGACGTGATGGCGCTCGACGTGGTGTGGACCGCCGAGTTCGCCGAAGCCGGTTGGGCGATCCCGCTTTCCGAGGATCCCGCCGGACGGGCCGAGGCCGACGCCACCGCCAACACGCTGCCGGGGCCGCTGGAGACCGCGAAGTGGCAGGGCGAGCTGTACGCCGCGCCGGTGACCACCAACACCCAGTTGCTCTGGTACCGGCCCGATCTGATGGCGGGCCCGCCGGCCACCTGGGACGGCATGGTCGCCGAGGCCACCCGGTTGCACGCCGCCGGCCAGCCCAGCTGGATCGCGGTGACGGCCAAGCAGTACGAGGGTCTGGTGGTGTGGTTCAACACGCTGCTGGAAAGCGCCGGCGGACAGGTGCTTTCCGACGACGGTAAGACCGTCACCCTGACCGACACCCCCGAACACCGCGAGGCCACCGTCAAGGCCCTGTCGATCATGAAGGCCGTGGCCACCGCGCCCGGCGCGGACCCGTCGATCACCCAGACCGATGAGGGCACCGCGCGGCTCGCCCTCGAGCAGGGCAACGCCGCGCTGGAAGTCAACTGGCCGTTCGTCCTTCCGTCGATGCTGGAGAACGCGCTCAAGGGCGGGGTGTCGTTCCTGCCCCTCGACGAGCGACCCGAGTTGGCGAGCGCGATCAACGAGGTCGGCACGTTCTCGCCGACCGACGAGCAGTTCGAGGCCGCCTACGCCGAGAGCCAGAAGGTGTTCGGCTTCGCGCCCTATCCCGCGGTGCGCGAGGGCGAACCGGCGCGGGTCACCCTCGGCGGACTCAACCTCGCCGTCGCCAAGACCACGCGGCACCCCGCGGAGGCGTTCGAGGCCATCCGGTGCATCCGCAACGAAGAGAACCAGCAGTACACCTCGATCGAGGGCGGTCTGCCGGCGGTGCGCACCTCGCTGTACTCCGACCCCGCCTTCCAGGCGCAGTACCCGCAGTACGCGATCATCCAGGAGCAGCTGACCAATGCCGCGGTCCGCCCGGCCACCCCGCTGTACCAGGCGGTGTCGACCATGATGTCGGCGACGTTGGCCCCGATCACCGACATCGATCCGGAGCGCACGGCCGACGAACTCACCGAGCAGGTGCAGAAGGCGATCGACGGAAAGGGCCTGATCCCGTGACGATCACCGCCCAGGCGCCGTCGAAGCAACTCAGCGACGACCGCAAAGCCGAACGCAAGCTCGCCTTCCTGCTGATCGCCCCGGCGGTCTTCCTGATGGTCGCGGTCACCGCCTACCCCATCGGCTACGCGGTGTGGCTGAGCCTGCAGCGCTACAACCTCGCCCAGCCCGACGACACCGCCTTCGTGGGCCTGAGCAACTACGTCACCGTCCTCACCGACGGCTACTGGTGGTCGGCACTGGCGGTCACCTCCGCGGTGACCGTGATCTCGGTGGCCATCGAGTTCGCGCTGGGCCTGGTCCTGGCGTTGGTGATGCACCGCACCATCTTCGGAAAAGGCTTGGTGCGCACCGTCGTTCTGATCCCGTACGGCATTGTCACCGTCGCGGCCGCCTACAGCTGGTACTACGCCTGGACGCCGGGCACCGGCTATCTGGCCAACCTGCTGCCCGACGGGTCGGCGCCGCTGACCGAGCAGTGGCCGTCCCTGGCGGTGGTGATCCTCGCCGAGGTGTGGAAGACCACCCCGTTCATGGCGCTGCTGCTGCTGGCCGGCCTGGCGCTGGTGCCCGACGACCTGCTCAAGGCCGCCCAGGTCGACGGCGCCGGTCCCTGGCGCCGGTTGACCAGGATCATCCTGCCAATGATGAAGCCGGCGATCCTGGTGGCGCTGTTGTTCCGGACGCTGGACGCCTTCCGCATCTTCGACAACATCTACATCCTGACCGCGGGCGCGAACAACACCGCCTCGGTATCGATCCTCGGTTACGACAACCTGTTCAAGGGTTTCTCGATCGGGCTGGGGTCGGCGATCAGCGTGCTCGTTTTCCTCTGCGTGGCGGTCATCGCGTTCGTCTTCATCAAGTTGTTCGGCGCCTCGGCGCCGGGGTCAGACAGCGAGGGACGCTAGGTGTCTGAGCGCGTGAGTCCGGGCCGGGCCACCGGGTGGACCGTCGTCAACATCATCGTGGTGATCTATGCACTGCTGCCGGTGCTGTGGATCCTGTCGCTGTCGCTCAAGCCGACGTCGATGGTCAAGGACGGCAACCTGATCCCGTCGCAGATCACCTTCGACAACTACCGGGCGATCTTCAGCGGCGGCGCCACCAACATCTTCAACTCGGCGCTGATCAACTCCATCGGCATCGGCCTGATCACCACCGTGATCGCCGTCGTCATCGGCGGCATGGCCGCCTACGCGATCGCCCGGTTGGAGTTCCCCGGCAAGAAGCTGCTGGTGGGCATGGCGCTGCTGATTGCGATGTTCCCCCAGATTTCGCTGGTGACACCGATTTTCAACATGTGGCGCAACATCGGTCTGTTCGACACCTGGGCCGGGTTGGTGATCCCGTACATCACCTTCGCGCTGCCGCTGGCCATCTACACGCTCTCGGCGTTCTTCCGGGAGATCCCCTGGGATCTGGAGAAGGCCGCCAAGATGGACGGCGCCACACCCGCGCAGGCCTTCCGGCGGGTGATCGCGCCGTTGGCGGCCCCGGGCATCGTGACTGCGGCCATCCTGGTGTTCATCTTCGCGTGGAACGACCTGTTGCTCGCGTTGTCGCTGACCGCCACCAAGTCGGCCATCACCGCCCCGGTGGCGATCGCCAACTTCACCGGCAGTTCGCAATTCGAGGAACCGACGGGTTCGATTGCGGCCGGCGCGATGGTGATCACCATCCCGATCGTTGTCTTTGTCCTGATCTTCCAACGGCGCATTGTCGCCGGCTTGACCTCCGGCGCGGTGAAAGGTTAGCGATGGCCGAGATCGTTCTCTCGCATGTGACCAAGAGTTACCCCGACGGCAAGGGTGTGCGCACCGCCGTCAAGGATCTGTCGATCACCATCGCCGACGGCGAATTCATCATCCTGGTCGGGCCTTCCGGCTGCGGGAAGTCCACCACGCTGAACATGATCGCCGGCCTCGAGGACATCACCTCCGGCGAGCTGACGATCGGCGGCCAGCGGGTCAACGAGAAGGCCGCCAAGGACCGCGACATCGCCATGGTGTTCCAGTCCTACGCGCTGTATCCGCACATGACGGTGCGCCAGAACATCGCCTTCCCGCTGACGCTGGCCAAGCTGCCCAAGGCCGAGATCACCAAGAAGGTCGAGGACACCGCCAAGGTCCTCGACCTCACCGACTTCCTGGATCGCAAGCCCTCGCAGCTGTCCGGCGGTCAGCGCCAGCGCGTGGCCATGGGACGCGCGATCGTGCGGGATCCCAAGGCGTTCCTGATGGACGAGCCGCTGTCGAACCTCGACGCCAAGCTGCGGGTGCAGATGCGCGGCGAGATCGCCCGGCTGCAGCAGCGGCTCGGCACCACCACGGTCTATGTCACCCACGACCAGACCGAGGCCATGACCCTCGGCGACCGCGTGGTGGTGATGCGCGCCGGGGTGGCCCAGCAGATCGGTTCTCCCGACGAGCTGTACTCGCGGCCGGCAAACCTGTTCGTGGCCGGGTTCATCGGCTCCCCGTCGATGAACTTCCTGCCGGCGACCCTGACGCCGGTGGGCGTCGAATTGCCGTTCGGTGAGGTGACGTTGACCCAGGAACTGCTGGACACCATCGCCACGCATCCGACGCCGAGGAACGTCATCGTCGGGGTCCGTCCCGAGCACTTCGAGGACGCCGCGCTGCTGGACGGCTATCAGCGCATCCGGGCGTCGACCTTCGAGGTGAAGGCCGACCTGGTCGAATCGCTGGGCGCGGACAAGTACGTGTACTTCACCGTCTCCGGAGGCAGCGCGCACTCCGAGCAACTTGCCGAGCTCGCGGCCGAATCCGGCGCCGGCGCCAACGAATTCGTCGCGCGGGTGGCCACCGATTCGACGGCCAAGGCCGGGGCGACGGTCAGCCTGGCCTTCGACTCGTCGAAGATCCTGGTGTTCGATGGGGACTCCGGGGTGAACCTGACGTTGCCGGCCCCGGGCCGCGCGTGACCGCAGTCCTCGACGAGGTGCGCGCGCAAGT
>JAEWRC010000017.1 GCA_023460175.1 Actinomycetes bacterium | reverse complement strand
GTCGGGCACCACCCGCGCGGCCAGCGCGCCGCAGTCCGCACCGACCCGCTCGGCGCGGGCCACGGTGTCGGCCAGGTCGGCCCCGGTGACCTCGACGAACAGCCAGGCCGCCCCGGCCGGCAGCGGCGGAACCGCCTGCGGCCCATGCTTTTCCCGCACCACGTCGACGATCCGGGAGTCGATGCCCTCGCAGGCCACCGGACGATGGGTGAGCACCTGGGGCGTCGCGTCACCGGCAGCGGCGATATCCGGATAGCCCAGCACCACCAACACCCGATGCGCGGGTTCGGCGACCAGTGCGACGGTCGCCTCGGTGAGCACGGCCAGCGTTCCCTCGCTGCCCACCAGCAGCCGGGCGATGTCGAAACCCCGCTCCGGCAACAGGTTCTCCAGCCCGTACCCGGACACCTGCCGACTGAACCGACCGAACTGGGTCCGCAGGATCGCCAGATTCGCGTCGCCGATCCGCTGCAGGCCGGAGCGCACGTCCGCGGCGTCCAGTCCTTCCCCGGTGCCGGTGATCCCGCGCAGGCCGACCACGTTGTCACTGGTGCGGCCGTAGCCCAGGGCGCGGGTGCCGCAGGCGTTGTTGCCCACCATCCCGCCGATCGTGCACCGCGAGGACGACGACGGGTCGGGGCCGAACCGCAGGCCCAGCGGCGCCACGTGGCGCTGCAGCGCCTCCTGGACGACGCCGGGTTCGACGGTGGCGGTGGCGGCGTCGGGATCGACGGCGAGCACGCGGTTGAGGTGCCGGCTGAAGTCGAGCACCAGGCCGGTCCCCACGGCGTTGCCGGCGATGGAGGTCCCGGCGCCGCGGGCGGTCAGCGGCACCCCCTCGGCGCGGCACACCGCCAGCGCGGCGGCGATCTCGTCGACGTGGCGGGGCCGGGCCACCACCAGCGGCGGGACCCGATACAGGGAGGCGTCCGCCGAGTAGGCCGCGCGGGTCGTGCCGTCGGACAGGACGTCGGACACCCCGGCGCGGTGTAACAGCGTGACGAGGCTCGCTGGGTCCATTCGTAGCATGCTACACCCCTCTAGCATGCTACGGTGCCGATGTGGCGCAGGGACTCCCCGAGTCGGCACCGCTGCCCCCGCAGGGCCGCCGGATGGAGGCAGCGGTGGTCGCGGTGCGGGCGGCGATCGACGACGGCCGGATGCGGCCCGGCGTGCGCTACTCCGTGTATCAACTCGCCGAGTCGCTCGGTGTCTCCCGCACCCCCGTCCGCGAGGCACTGCTGCGCCTCGAAGAGGTCGGCCTCATCAAATTCGAAGCGCGGCAGGGCTTTCAGATCCTGCGCCCGCAGGCCTCCGACATCGAGGACATCTTCGCGGTGCGCCTGGCCCTGGAACTACCCGCGGTGCGCCGGGTCGCCGAGGGCACGGCCGGGCGCGCGCGGCTGGTGCGCCAGCGCGAGTTGATGGCGGCCGCGGCGCGCGCCGGTGACGAGCGCGCCTTCGTCCAGCACGACCAGGGCCTGCACGACCTGATCCTCGAGTTGGCCGGCAACGCCCGGGCGCGTGCCATCGTGCGAAACCTGCGCGAGACCACCCGGCTGCTGGGCGCCTCGACCGCGGAGAAGACCCGCACCCTGCTCGACATCGACGCCGAGCACGTCCCGATTGTCGACGCACTACTGGCCCACGACGCCGACGCGGCCGAGGCCGCCATGCGCGCGCACCTCGTCAACACCGGAAAACTGCTGGTGACGCAGGCCCAGCGCGACGAGGAGGCGGCCTCCGCCGACTCCGCCATGTACTAGAACTGAAACACGTTCTAGTGTGGGGAACATGAGCGACGACCAGCTACTGCGCCACCCGGTCCACTCCGGCCACCTGCTCATCGGGGCCCTCAAGCGGCACCGGGACAAGCCCGTGCTGCACCTCGGCGACACGACACTGACCGGCGGCGAGTTGGCCGCCAAGATCAGCCAGTACGTCCAGGCCTTCGATGCCCTCGGCGCGGGCTCCGGCGCGGTCTCGGGGCTGCTGTCGCTCAACCGCCCCGAGGTGCTGATGATCACCAGCGCCGGCCAGACCCGCGGCTACCGCCGGCTGGCGCTGCACCCCCTGGGCTCGCTCGACGACCACGCCTACGTGCTGTCGGACTCCGGGGCGACGTCGCTGATCATCGATCCCAACCCGATGTTCACCGAACGCGCGATCGGCCTGATCGACAAGGTCGATGCGCTGACACAGGTGCTGACCATCGGCGCGGTGCCGGCCCCGCTGGCCGAGGCCGCGGCCAAGGCCGACGTGACCGCCGTCGACCTGACCGCCGAGGCGGCCAAGCACACCCCGCGCCCGCTGGAGGCCGCCAACCTGGACCCCGGCCACGTCAACGGCCTGTCCTACACCGGCGGCACCACCGGAAAGCCCAAGGGGGTCATGATGACCACCCAGGCCACCACCACGATGACCACCATCCAGCTCGCCGAGTGGGAGTGGCCGGAGAACCCGCGGTTCCTGATGCTGACCCCGCTGTCGCACGCCGGGGCGGCCTACTTCCTGCCGACCCTGATCAAGGGCGGCGAGATGCACGTGATGGCCAAGTTCGATCCCGGCGAGGCGCTGCGCTACATCGAGGAGCACAAGATCACCGCCACGTTCGTGGTGCCCGCGATGCTCTACGCCCTGATGGATCACCCGGATTCGCACACCCGCGACCTGTCCTCGCTCGAGACCGTGTACTACGGCGCCTCGGCGATCAACCCGGTTCGGTTGGCCGAGGCCATCTCTCGGTTCGGCAAGATCTTCGCGCAGAACTACGGGCAGTCCGAGGCACCCATGGCCATCTCATACCTGGCCAAGGGCGACCACGACGAGAAGCGACTGTCCTCGTGCGGCCGGCCGACGCTGTTCGCCCGCTGCGCGCTGCTCGACGCCGACGGAAACCCGGTCCCCCAAGGCGAAGTCGGCGAGGTGTGCGTGTCGGGCCCGCTGCTTTCCGGCGGCTACCTGAACCTGCCGGAGGAGACCGCGAAGACGTTCACCGGCGGCTGGCTGCGCACCGGCGACATGGCCCGCGAGGACGAGGACGGGTTCTGGTTCATCGTCGACCGGGTCAAGGACATGATCGTCACGGGCGGCTTCAACGTGTATCCGCGTGAGGTCGAGGACGTCGTCGCCGAACACCCCGCGGTGGCCCAGGTCTGCGTCGTCGGCGCACCGGACGACAAGTGGGGCGAAAGCGTCACCGCCGTGGTGGTGCTGCGCCCCGACGCCGGCACCGACGAGGCGTCGATCGCCGCCATGACCGCCGAGATCCAGGCCGCCGTCAAGGACCGCAAGGGTTCGGTGCAGGTGCCCAAGCAGGTGGTCGTCGTCGACGCGCTGCCCCTGACCGGGCTGGGCAAGCCCGACAAGAAGGCCGTGCGGGCGCGGTTCTGGGAGGGCGCCTCCCGGGCCGTCGGCTGAACCGCGCCGCGCCGGTCAGTACTCCTGCAGGCTGTCGCGCAGCGTGGTCCCGGGGTAGCGGGTGCGGAACCGGCCGCGGCGCTGCAACTCGGGCACCAGCAGCTCGGTCATGTCGTTGAAGCAGCCCGGGGTGTCGGTGGCCAGCATCATGAAGCCGTTGCAGCCGCCCTCGTCGATGTACTGCTCCATCTGATCGGCCACGTCCGACGGCGTGCCGACGGCCACCGGGGCGCCCATCGAGACGCCGTAGATCTGCGCGGCCTCGCGCACCGTGACCGGGGCGCCGTCCTTGGCCTCCAGGATCGCGTCGAACAGCCCGCGGATGCCCTGCACGTCGGCGTCCACCACGTTGTCGTCGAGGCCCAGCGTGGAGAAGTCGAATCCGGTGTGGCCGGAAAGGATTCCGAGCGCACTCTCGATCTGGACCTTCTCCACGAACTCCGCGTAGCGGTCGTTGGCGCGGGACTTGTCCCGGTCGATGACGGTCTGCAGGCCGTAGATCAGTTTCACCGACTCCGGGTCGCGGCCGTGATTGTCGGCGCGGGTCCGGATGTCGTCGGCGTAGGCCCGCATACTCTTCGGGGTCGGGAAGATACCGAACACGGATTCGGCGTGCTTGGAAGCGAATTCGCGGCCCTGATCCGACGATCCGGCCTGCCACAGCACCGGCCGCTGCTGCGGCGACGGCGCGACGAAGTGCCTCCCCTTGGACTGGAAGAACTCGCCCTGGAAGTCGATTTCGCGAACCTTGGCCGGATCGGCGAACACGCCGTTCTCCCGGTCGTAGACGATGGCGTCGTCGTCCCAGGAGTCCCACAGCTGGTAGAGCAGCTGCATGTATTCCTCGACCACCTCGTAGCGCTTGTCGCGCGGGGTGAGGTTCTCCTTGCCCATCGCCTGGAACTCGCTCTTGGAGTACGAGGTGACGATGTTCCAGCCGACCCGGCCGCCGGTCAGGTGATCCAGCGTGGACAGCTGCCGGGCCATCATGTACGGCGGCACAAAGGAAGTCGACAGCGTGATGCCGATGCCGAGGTGCTTGGTGAACGCACCGATGATCGGCACCAGGCTGGCCGGCTCGTGCACCGGGCACTGCCCGGCGAACTTCACGACGGGATCCGAGCTGCCCTTGTAGGTGGTGTACGGCGCCAACTCGTCGGCGATGAACATCGCGTCGAACAGGCCGCGCTCCATCGTCCGGCCCAGGTCGCGCCAGAACTCCGGGCGCGACCAGTGGTAGCCGACCTTGTCGCGCGGGTGGGCCCACATGGTCGACGCATGGTTCATCACACCGTGCTGGACGAAGCCCAACAGGTGCATCTTCTTCTTGGTCATGCGGAGCTCCTACGGTCGGTGGCGAGGGGCGCGCCGGGCAACACGATAGCCAGGCGAAATTTCAGGGGCGGCAGACGACTTCGCACGTCAGAGCCACGGCAGCTTGGCAGAGTCCGGGGCCCGTGCCGATGGTTGCGCTCAGCGTGAGTTTTAGTTGGCCTGAGCCGTTCAATGGCACCATGGAGGCGTGCAGTCACCGTCCGCGCCCACCGCCGCGTTGTTCGACTTCTCCGGCACGCTGTTCCGGCTCGAGGAGGACGACAGCTGGTTCGAGGGCGTGCAGGTCGATGACAGCGAGGTCGACCGGCACGTGCAGGTCGAGTTGATGCGCCGGATGACCGCGCCGACCGGGCAGTCGGTGCCGATGGACGACGAGCAGCACCACGCGTGGACCAACCGGGACCTGGAACCGCACCTGCACCGCGAGGCCTACCTGCACGTGCTGCGCGAGTCCGGGGTGGCCGACCACCACGCCGAGTCGCTGTACCAGAAGATGATCGACCCCGCGTGCTGGACGCCGTACCCGGACACCGCGGAGACGCTGCGCCGGCTGGCCGAACGGGGCGTGCGGACCGCCGTCGTCTCCAACATCGCCTTCGACGTGCGGCCGGCGTTCGCGGCGATCGACGCCTCGCGGTATGTCTCGGAGTTCGTGCTGTCCTTCGAGGTCGGGGCCGTCAAGCCGAGCCCGGCGATCTTCACCACGGCACTGCAGCGCCTCGGCGTGCAGGCCGGCGATGCGGTGATGGTCGGTGACAGCGAGGAGGCCGACGGCGGCGCGCGGGACGTGGGCTGTGAGTTCGTCCTCGTCGACCCGCTGCCCACCGCGCAGCGCCCCGATGCGCTGCTGCGCGGTCTGCGCGCGCACTTCGACCTCTGATTGAGCACCCGAATCGCCCGACGGCTACCGTTCACTGGGTGAGCGAGAATCCCTTCGATCCCACGTTGTGGCAGCCCGTCCCCGGGTTCACCGACCTGGACGACATCACCTACCACCGGCACGTCGACGCGGCCGGAAACCCGCAGCCCACGGTCCGGGTGGCCTTCGACCGTCCCGAGGTGCGCAACGCGTTCCGGCCCGGCACGGTCGACGAGTTGTATCGCGCGCTCGATCACGCCCGGATGTCTCCGGATGTCGGCGTGGTGCTGCTGACGGGGAACGGCCCGTCAGCCAAGGACGGCGGCTGGGCGTTCTGCTCGGGCGGCGATCAGCGCATCCGCGGCCGCACCGGCTATCAGTACGCCGACGGGGAGACCGCGGACACGGTGGACGTGGCGCGCGCCGGGCGGCTGCACATCCTCGAGGTGCAGCGGCTGATCCGGTTCATGCCCAAGCCGGTGATCTGCCTGGTCAACGGCTGGGCCGCCGGCGGCGGGCACAGCCTGCACGTGGTGTGCGACCTGACGCTGGCCAGCCGCGAGCACGCGATGTTCAAGCAGACCGACGCCGACGTGGGCAGCTTCGACGGCGGCTACGGCAGCGCCTACCTGGCGCGTCAGGTGGGGCAGAAGTTCGCCCGGGAGATCTTCTTCCTGGGCCGCAGCTACACCGCCGAGCAGATGCACCAGATGGGCGCCGTCAACGAGGTGGTGGACCACGCCGAGCTGGAGAACGTCGCGCTGGAGTGGGCCGCGGCCATCAACGGCAAATCGCCGCAGGCCCAACGGATGTTGAAGTACGCGTTCAACCTGCTCGACGACGGCCTGGTGGGCCAGCAGCTCTTCGCCGGCGAGGCCACCCGGCTGGCCTACATGACCGACGAGGCCGTCGAGGGCCGCGACGCGTTCCTGGAGAAGCGGGATCCGGACTGGACCCCGTTCCCCCGCTACTTCTAGCAGTGATTTTGGCGTGATTTCCCATGCTGACCGTGTGAGATCACGCCGAAATCGCCCGGTTTAGGGAGCACACGATGGTCAATCCCCTGCGCAAACTCACCGAGGCCGTCGCGTTGGCCGGCATGCGGCCACCGCTGAGCCTGCCCACCGGCACCAACGTCGATCTGCGGGGCAAGCGCGTGCTGCTGACGGGGGCGTCCTCGGGCATCGGGGAGGCCGCCGCCGAGCAGTTCGGCCGGGCTGGGGCCCACGTGCTCGTCGTGGCGCGTCGCCGGGAACTGCTCGACGCCGTGGCCGCGCGGATCCGGGCCGACGGGGGCGACGCGGAGGCGATCTCGTGCGACCTGTCCGACCTCGACGCGATCGACGCCCTGGTGGAATCCGTTGGCGACGTTGACATTCTGATCAACAACGCCGGGCGCTCCATCCGCCGGCCGATGGCCGAGTCGCTGGACCGCTGGCACGATGTGGAGCGCACGATGGCGCTGAACTACTTCGCGCCGCTGCGGCTGATCCGCGGTTTCGCGCCCGGCATGATCGAGCGCGGCGACGGCCACCTGATCAACGTCGCGACCTGGGGTGTGATGAACGAGGCCGCTCCCCTGTTCGCGGCCTACAACGCGTCGAAGTCCGCGCTGGCGGCGGTCAGCCGGGCCATCGAGACGGAGTGGGCGCCGCGCGGCGTGCACTCGACGACGCTGTACTACCCGCTGGTGGCGACCCCGATGATTGCGCCGACGGCCGAGTATCAGGGGCTGCCGGCGCTGAGCGCCGACGAGGCCGGCGAGTGGATGGTGCGGGCCGCCCGCACGCGCCCGGTGCGGATCGCGCCGCGGATGGCGGTCACTTCCCGGGCGATCGACGTCGTGGCTCCGGGGCTGCTCAACACCGTGATGAAGCGTCAGCGCATCCAGCCGACCTAGCCTCGTCGAGTGGGCCGCGAACGTGCGCAGAACCGGCCGCGGCCCCGGCGTGTCGGCCGGGGGCGCGCACCTTCGCGCAGGAGGGGGTAGACACGTCAGCATGGAGATCCTTGCCAGCCGGGTGCTGTTCCGGCCGAGCGACTACGAACGCTCCCTGTCCTTCTACCGCGACGACCTCGGGTTGGCGCCGGCCCGCGAGTACGGCGCCGGCACGGTGTTCTACGCCGGGCAGTCGCTGATCGAGCTCGCCGGCCACGGCGGCCCGCCCGCCGGGTCCCCACCGTTCCCGGGCGCACTGTGGCTGCAGGTCCGCGACCTCGACGCCACCCAGGCCGAGTTGCAGGGCCGCGGCGTGACCATCGCGCGCGAGGCCCGCCGCGAACCGTGGGGGCTGCACGAGATGCACGTCGAGGATCCCGACGGGGTGACGCTGATCTTCGTCGAGGTCCCCGACGACCACCCGCTGCGCCGCGACACCCGGGACTAGGATCGTCGCCATCGCTACCTTGCGCACGCTCGTAGTTCCACCCGGCCCGTCGGCGCACTCGATGATGGCCGCGCTGGCTGCCGTCCTCGACGGCGGCGCCACCCCGGTGTTGCCGGTTCCCGGCGGCGACCTCCGGCAATACGAGCTGCTGACAAGCTCTTTGCGGGCCGGGGAGGAGATCGACGACGACGTCGCCCTGGTGATCCCCACCTCCGGCACGACGGGCACCCCGAAGGGCGCGCTGCTGACCGCACCCGCCCTGATCGCCAGCGCCACCGCCACCCATGACCGCCTCGGCGGCGCGGGCACCTGGCTGCTGGCGTTGCCGCCGCACCACATCGCCGGCATGCAGGTCCTGATCCGCAGCGTGGTGGCGGGCACCACCCCCGTCGAGATCGACGTGTCCAGCGGGTTCGACGTCGCGGCGCTGCCCGAGGCCGTGGCCGCGATGAAGCTCAGCTCGGGTCGCAAGTACGCCTCCCTGGTGGGGGTGCAACTGGCCAAGGCGCTGGCCGAACCGGCCGCGGCTGCCGCGCTGGCCGAACTCGACGCCGTGCTGCTCGGCGGCGGCCCCGCCTCCGAGTCGGTGCTGGAAGGCGCTGCGGTGGCGGGTATTTCGGTGGTGCGCAGCTACGGCATGAGCGAGACCGCCGGCGGCTGCGTGTACGACGGGCGCCCGCTGGACGGGGTGCAACTGCGCATCGACGACGAGGGCCGCATCGTGCTGGGCGGCGCGACGCTGGCCAAGGGCTACCGCAACCCGACGGACCCCGACCCGTTCGCCGAGCCCGGCTGGTTCCGCACCGACGACATTGGCGCCGTAGACGATTCGGGGATGCTGCGGGTGCTGGGGCGCGCCGACGACGCGATCAGCACGGGCGGGCTGACGGTGCTGCCGCAGCCGGTCGAGGCGGCCTTGATCACCCATCCCGACGTGGTCGACTGCGCGGTGTTCGGCGTGCCCGACGAACGACTGGGGCAGCGGGTGGCGGCGGTCGTAGTCCTGGCCTTCGGCTCCCCCGAGCCCAGCGCGGCCGAATTGCGGGCCCACGTCGAACAGACGCTGGACGCCACGGCCGCCCCGCGGGAGATCCACATCGTCGAGGAGGTGCCCCGGGTGGGCATCGGCAAGGTCGACCGGCGCGCCTTGGTGGACCGCTACACCTCTTCGTGATCACGCATCATGGAGGGCATGCGCCGAGAAGTCAGCACCGTCGAAGCGCTCCGCGAGATCGTGGGGCGTCCCAACGAGTACGTCGCCAACAAGGTCGGTGACACGCTCAAGCCCATCCACCGGGACTGGCTGGCCCATTCGCCGCTGGCCTTCGTGGCCACCACCGACGCCGAGGGCCGCGTCGACGTTTCGCCGAAGGGCGACCCGCCCGGGTTCGCCCACGTCATCGACGCCACCACCTTCGCCATCCCGGAGCGCCCCGGCAACAAGCGCGTCGACGGCTACCTCAACGTGCTGCAGCGCCCGCACGTCGGCACCCTGTTCGCGATCCCGGGCCGCGGCGACACGCTGCGGATCAACGGTCGGGCGACCGTCCTGGCCGACGCGGACTACTTCGAGGCGATGAGCATCGGCGGCAAGCGTCCGATCCTGGCGCTGGAGGTCGCCGTCGAGGAGGTGTTCTTCCACTGCTCGCGGGCCTTCCTGCGCGCCGATGCCTGGGAGCCGCACACCTGGAACCCCACCGCGCTGCCCAGCGTCGCGCAGATGGCGCACGCGGCGCGCAGCGGTCTGAGCCTGGCCGAACTCGAGGGCTACTACGACGAGGACAACATGCGCAAGATCCTGTACTGATTCACCACAGCGTCATCAGCACCACGTACACCGCGGTGCCGCCGACGATGCTCAGCAGCGCCTGGCTGCGCCACCAGTGCAGACCCGCGGTGACGAGCACGGCCAGTGCCAGCCACAGCACGCCGATGCCGCCGGCGGTCACGCCGGGGCGCAGCGTGTAGATCGTGAGCATCACCATGACCCCGACCGGCATGTGGATGCCCAGATACTTGACCACCTCGCTGTCGCGCATCGGGGCCAGTCCGGCGAACGGCAGCGCCCGCAACAACCAGGTGATGACGGCGGCGACACCGACCAGCAGCGCGATGTAGGCGTTGTCCGGCACGGCTCAGCCCGCCCGCGCCGGACGCCGCAGGAATCGCACCGCCAGGGCGGCGGTGAACGCGGCAAACGCGACGATCAGCAGCTGGCCGGGCACCACGAGCCAGGCCGCCACCGCGCACACCGCGGCGGTCGCGGCGGTGAGCCGGTCCGGCCGCTGACGGTAGGCCTCGATCGCCAACACGACGAACAACGCCGTCAGCGCGAAGTCCAGGCCCTCGAGCCGGTCGATGGGCAGCGCCGTGCCCAGCAGCGCGCCCAGCGCGGCACCGGTCACCCACAGACATTGCAAGAAGAACTGCATCACCACGATTGGTCGGGTCGTCCACGTCGCGGCCTCGGGGCTGACGGCAACGGCGTACGCCTCATCGGACAGCGCGAACGTACTGAACAGCTTCGTCCACCAGCCTCGGACCCGCTCCAGGGGGAACGACAGGGCGTAGAAGACGTGGCGGGAGTTGACGACGAACGCGGTCATCGCCACCGTCGCCACCGGGGCGCCGGCGGCCGCGAGGCCCACCATGAGGAACTCCAGCGACCCGGCGTAGATCACCGCGGCAAACACCGGCGCCCACCACCAGGCCAGCCCGGCGTTGACCACGAGGATGCCCAGGGCCATCCCCAACGGGATGAACGCCAGCCCGATCGGCACGGTCAGGGCCAGCACGGACCGCAGCGGGTGGTGCGGCGCGCGGTCGGGCATGGCCATCAGTCTCGCTGGCCGTGACCCCGTGGCGCCAACCCCGCACATCGGTGCAGGTAGCGGGGTTTCACCCCGGTGGCATTCGGGTACAGACGGCAGATGACGACGCGTGTCCTGGTGGCAGACGACGACCTTGTCGTGCGCGACATGGTGCGTCGGTACCTGGAGCGCGAGGGCATGGCGGTCGCCGCCGTCGGCGACGGCCACGAGGCGCTGCGCGTGCTCGACAGCGGACAGGTGGACATCGCTGTCATCGACGTGCTGCTGCCCGGGGTCAGCGGCCTGGCCCTGGTGCGCAACCTGCGCCGCAGCGGCGACTTCAGCATGCCGGTGATCCTGCTCACGGCCCTCGGCGAGGAGGAGGACCGGATCGCCGGTCTCGAGGCCGGCGCCGACGACTATGTGACCAAGCCGTTCAGCCCGCGCGAGTTGACGCTGCGGGTGCGCTCGCTGCTGCGCCGTGCCCCCGCCCCCGCGACGCCGCAGCCCAGCGAGATCACCGCCGGCGCCATCACCATCTCGACCGCGGCGCGCACCGCCACCGTGGCCGGTAAACCCGTCGGCCTGACCAACCGCGAGTTCGATCTGCTGGTGTTCTTCCTGACCCACCGCGACACCGTGTTCAGCCGCCAGGAGTTGCTCAACCAGGTGTGGTGCTGGGATTACGGCGACCTGTCCACGGTGACCGTGCACGTCAAGCGGCTGCGCGCCAAGCTCGGTGCCTACCACCAGATCCACACGGTGTGGGGCCGCGGCTACTTCTGGCGGGATGCCCCCGCCGCGCAGGACGCCAACCATGACTGTGCCTGACGGCCTGGTCGAAACGGTTGCTCTGGTCCTGATCTGTTCGGTGCCGGTGGTGCTCGCGGGCAGCCTGCTGATTCGGTTGGCCCGGTCCTGGTCGCTGGCGGCCAGCATGGTGGTGCTGGTGCTGATCCCGCTGGCCGCCACCTTCACCGGGGTGCTGGGCGCCAGTGGTTTCATGATCAGCGGCACGCCGGCCAAGACCGCGATGGTCCTGGTCATCGTGTCGGTGGTGACGGTGCCGGCAGCGGTGATGCTGGGCCACTATCAGGCCCGACGCACGGTGTGGGAGCGCGAGATTCGCGACGCCGAACGCGCGGCCGAGGACTCCCGACGCAAGCTGGTCGCGTTCGTCAGCCACGACCTGCGCACGCCGCTGGCCGGGATCCGGACGGTGGCCGAGGCCATGGCCGACGGCCTGGTGGCACCCGAGGATGTCCCCCGACACGCCAAACATATTGAGCAGGAATCGATCCGGGTCTCGGCGATGGTCGAGGACCTGTTCGACATGTCGAAGATCAATGCCGGGGCCATCGCACCGGCGCTCGACACGCTCGAACTCGACCAGGTGCTCGACGACGTCGCGGCCGCCTATGCGCTGGTGGCCCAGCGCGCCGGGGTCGAGCTGCGCACCGTGGTGTCCGAGGACCCGGTCGGCGTGGCCGGCAGCCACCGGGACCTGACCCGGGTGCTGTCGAACCTCGTTGCCAACGCGATTGCGCACACCCCCGAGGGCGGGTCGGTGACGATGTCGATGGGCTGCGACGAGCGGGGCGCCTGGGTCCGGGTCGAGGACACCGGCTCGGGCATCGACGACGAATCGCTGGCGCGGGTGTTCGACGTCGCCTACCGCGGCTCCAATGATCGTGTGCCGCGGTCGGATCCGTCGCTGCCCAGCGGGTCGGGGCTGGGCCTGGCCATCGCCGCCGGCCTGGTGCGGGCCCACCGCGGCACGATCTCGGCGGGCAACACCGCTTCGGGCGCGCGGTTCGAGGTGCGCCTGCCCTCGCCCTGCTGACCCGTGCCGAACCGTGCCGAGGGTCAGTCCTCGAGCGAACCGGCGAGGCGTTCGGCCGCGGCGACGTAGTCCTCGATGAACTCCAGCACCACCTCGCGGGCGGGCTTGACCTTGTTCATCAGGCCCACACCCTGGCCGACGAAGTACGTCGCCAGCGCCTGCGCGCCCTCGTGACCGTTGGCGGCCAGCTTGTCCACCCGACGCAGCACCGGTTCGACGAGCATCGACTGCAGCGGCAGGGGCAGCGGCTGCTGCCCGCCGGGATTGGGCGCCCACGCGTCGGTCCAGTCCGAAACCAGTTGCCGCGACGGCTTTCCGGTGCGCCCGGCCGAGCGGATGGTGTCGCGGGAGGTGGCGGCCAGCATCTTCTGCACGGTGTACGGCGCGGTCTCGGCCTCCTCGGTGGTCAGCCACACCGAACCGGTCCACGCACCGGCCGCACCCATCGCGACGCACCCCGCCATCTGCTTGCCGGTCACGATGCCGCCGGCGGCGAGCACCGGTGTGTCGCTGCCGATCTCGGCCAGCGCGTCCAGCACCTCGGGCACCAGCACCAGGGTGGACACCTCGCCGCAGTGCCCGCCGGCCTCGGTGCCCTGGGCGATGATCAGGTCCACACCGGCCTTGACCTGCTTGATGGCGTGTTCCTTGGCGCCCACCAGCGCGGCCACCGGCACGCCCGAGGACCGGCCGGCCTCGATCATGTAGGCCGGCGGCACGCCGAGCGCGTTGGCCATCAGCTTGATCGGGTGCCGCAGCGCGACCTCGAGCAGGGCCTCGCCGGTGTCGCCGGACAGGCTGCTGCCGCCCAGGCGGCGCTTCTCCTCGGCGGGAATGTCGTGGCCGGCAAGCAGTTCGGTGACATAGGTCTTGTAGTAGTCCGGGATCCGGTCGGCCAGCTGGCCGCTGCTGACGTTCTCGCCCTTGCCCTCGTACTTGGCGGGCACGATGATGTCCACGCCGTAGGGCTTGCCCTTGACCTGTTCGTCGATCCAGGTGAGCTCCTGCTCGAGCTGCTCCGGGGTGAATGCGGTGCCGCCGAGCACGCCCATGCCACCGGCGTTGGTCACCGCGGCGACGACGTCGCGGCAGTGGCTGAACGCGAAGAGGGGGAAGTCGATGCCGTACTGCTCGCAGATCGGTGTCTTCATCGGCCAAGTATGACTTGACGCATGTCAAGAATTCAATCGGCCCGGTCAGGGTAGGTCGAAGGGCAGCTTCACCCCGGCGTGCGCCTGACAGTGCTCACAGGTCTGCTCGTCGTCCACCCCGTCCAGCGCCTCGTGCACCAACTTCTTGAACGGTGCGAGGTTGCGCTGGAACTCGCCGAACACGTCGGCCGTGGTCACCCCGGACCCGGCCTCCACACCGGCGTCGAGGTCGGTGACCAGCGCGATCGCGGCGTAACACATCTCCAGTTCGCGGGCCAGCACCGACTCCGGGTACCCGGTCATGTTGATCAGCGTGAATCCCTGCGCCGCGTACCACTGACTCTCGGCGCGGGTGGAGAACCGCGGCCCCTCGATGACCACCATGGTGCCGCCGTCGGTGACGCCGGGCAGCCCGGCCGCTGCCGCGCGCAGGCCGGGACAGTACGGATCGGCGAAGCTGACGTGGATGCCGCCGGAGTCGAAGTAGGTGGCTGGCCGGCCGCTGGTGCGGTCCACCAACTGATCGGGCACCACGACGGCGCCGGGTCCGTGGGCGGTGGTCAGGCTGCCCACCGCGCACGGTCCGAAGATCCGGCGCACGCCGAGGGCCCGCATCGCCCACAGGTTGGCCCGGTACGGCACGGTGTGCGGGGAGAACTCGTGATCGACCCCGTGCCGGGGCAGGAACGCCACCTCGTGGTCGCCGACGGTGCCGAACGTGACGGGCCCGCTGGGCGCCCCGTACGGGGTGTCGACGCTGACGGTGCGCGCGTCCGCGCCGAAGAACGAATAGAAGCCGCTACCACCGATGACTCCGAGCATCCGACCATTCTGCGGCATGCGACGATCTGTGCATGGCCACCGTCGCGCAGTGGATCCAGGGCGCCCGTCCGCGAACCTGGCCCAACGCTATTGCTCCCGTGATCGCCGGCACCGGTGCGGCCGCCTGGCTCGGCGCCGCGGTGTGGTGGAAGGCGCTGCTGGCGTTGGTGGTGGCGGTGGCGCTGATCATCGGCGTCAACTACGCCAACGACTACTCCGACGGCATCCGCGGCACCGACGACGAACGCGTCGGGCCGCTGCGGCTGGTGGGCTCGAAGCTGGCCCGTCCGCGCGCGGTGTTTTCCGCCGCGGTGGCCAGCCTGCTCGTCGCTGCGCTGGCCGGCCTGGTGCTGGTGGCGGTCAGCGATCCCTGGCTGGCCGCCGTCGGCGCGGTCTGCATCGCCGGCGCCTGGTTCTACACCGGCGGGTCGAAGCCCTACGGGTACAGCGGTTTCGGCGAGATCGCGGTGTTCGTGTTCTTCGGTCTGGTCGCCGTGTTGGGCACGCAGTACACCCAGGCGCTGCGGGTGGACTGGGTGGGACTGGTGGCCGCGGTGGTCATGGGCCTGTTGTCCTCGGCGGTGCTGGTGGCCAACAACCTGCGCGACATCCCGACCGACACCGCCTCGGGGAAGATCACCCTGGCCGTGCGCCTCGGTGACGCCCGCACGCGCCGATTCTTCGTGGCGCTGCTGGCGCTGGCCGGCGCGCTGACGGTGGTCCTGGTCCTGGCGACGCCGTGGGCGCTGCTGGGTCTGGTGGCGACTCCGCTGGCGGTGCGCGCGGCCCGGCCGGTGACCTCGGGTGGCGCCGGTCCGGCGTTGATCCCGGTGCTGCGCGACACCGGGCTGACCATGTTGGTGTGGTCGATCACGGTAGCGCCCGCGCTGGCGCTGGGCTGACGGGGCGACGCGGCACCCGCACCGGTACCGAGCGTCGGGCGAACCGCGCAATCGCAAGCGAACCGTGGAACAGGATCGGTGACCATGCGATGAGCAGCACCGCGATTCCGCCGAGCATCAGAACCTGATCAGGCCGCGCAGGTTACGTCCGTTGTGCATGTCCTCGTAGCCCTGGTTGATCTCCTCGAGGGTGTATTCGCGGGTGATCAACTCGTCGAGCTTGAGCCGACCGGAGCCGTAGAGGTCGAGCATTCGGGGGATGTCCAGGCGGGGATTCGACGAGCCGAACAGGCAACCTCGAACCTGCTTCTCGTACAGCGTGAGATCGAACAGCGACATGTCCACGGTCGTGTCGGTCGGGTGTGGGATCGCGGTCATCACCACCCGGCCGCGCTTGCCGACCAGGCTCAGCGCCTGTGCCACGTAGGCCCCTTCACCGCTGTCGGTGGTGACCACGCAGACGTCTGCCATGGTTCCGCGGGTGATGTCGGTGATCAGCGCCTGCGCCTCGGCGACATCGGCGGCGGTGTGGGTGGCGCCGAACTCGACGGAGCGCTCCCGCTTGTAGGCCACCGGATCGAGCGCGATGACATTCCGGGCCCCGACGATGGCGGCGCCCTGCACCGCGTTGATCCCCAGCCCACCCACGCCCATGACCACGACGGTGTCGCCGTCGCCGGCCTCGCCGGTGCGTACCGCCGAGCCGTATCCGGTGGTCACTCCGCAACCCACCAGCGCGGCCTTGTCCAGCGGAATGTCCTTGTCCACCTTGACCACCGACGCGATCGGCACCACGGTGTACTCCGAGAACGTCCCCAGCACGCACATCTGGCCGATGTCCTGGCCGCGGCCGCGGAAGCGGAAGGTGCCGTCCAGTTGTGGTCCGGCGACGATGGCCGCGCCGTAGACACACAGGTTGCTCCGTCCCCGTGCGCATTCGGTACAGCGGCCGCAGGCGGGGATGAAGCTCAGGACCACATGGTCCCCCACCTCGACCTCGGTGACGCCGGGCCCGACCTCGACGACGACGCCGGCGCCCTCATGCCCGCCGACCACCGGCAGGTTCATCGGCATGTCCCCGGTGACCAGGTGGTCGTCGGAGTGGCACAGCCCGCTGGCCGTCAGCTTGATCAGGACTTCGTGCGCTCGGGGCCCGTCGAGTTCGATCTCCTCGACCTCCCACTTCTGGTGCAGACCCCACAGGACGGCGGCTTTGGTCTTCATGTGTCGATTTCCTCTCGGGCTCAGGGACGTTCGGGGGTCCAAGTGGCGGGCAGGACGTTGATGCCGTTGATGAAGTTGGCCACCTGGAACTGCGGTTCGGGCGCGGCGATGTCGGGGATGCGGGTGTAGACCTCGGTCAGCAGCGAGCGCAGCATGGTGCGGGCCAGCGCGGCACCCAGACAGAAGTGCGGTCCACCACCGCCGAACGCGATGTGCGGATTCGGATTACGGGTGATGTCGAAGGTGAACGGATCGTCGAACACGTCCTCGTCCCGATTGCCCGAGACGTACCACAGCACCACCTTGTCGCCGGCCTTGATCTCGGATCCGCGCACGGTGATGTCCTGGGTGGCGGTGCGGCGCATGTGCAGCAGCACCGAGGCCCAGCGCAGCACCTCCTCGACCGCGGAATCCACCCGTCCGGGCACGTCGGCCACCAGCAGGTCCCGCTGCTCCGGGAACTTCGAGAACGCGTGGATGGCGTGCGCCGAGGCGTGGCGGGTGGTGTCGTTCGCGGCCACCGCGAGCAGCACGAAGAACGCCTTGAGTTCGTCGTCGCTCATCTTCTCGCCGTCGAACTCCGCCTGCACCATCCAGGTCAGCAGGTCGTCGCCGGGGTTGGCGCGGCGCTCGGGGATGAGCAGCGCCGCCGTCTCGTGCAGGTCCATCACCGCACCGGCGAACAGTTCGAGCGCGCTGCGGTCGCCGCGGACCTGTGGATCCGTCCAGCCGAGCAGACGTTGGGCGGCATTGATCGTCTTGTCGTGGATCTCCCCCGGCGGCAGGCCGAAGAAGCTGCCGAAGATCCGTCCGGGCAGCTGGACCGACACCAACTCGACGAAGTCACCCTCGCCGCGATGCGCCATCTCGGAGACCAGGTCGCGGGCGTGGCCCTGCACCCAGGACTGCAGCCGGCGCATGTTGCGGGGTTTGAACGCGTCCAGGGTGATCCCGCGCAGCTGGGTGTGCCGCGGCGCGTCCATCGCGATGAATGACTGTGCGATGTGGATCATTTCGGGCGGGAAGTCCTCCATCGTGATGCCCTGGGCCGACGAGAAGATCTCCGGGTGCCGGCTGGCCATCCGGATGTCCTCGTGTTTGGTCAGCGACCAGAAACCCTTGACGTTCTGTTCCGGGGGAAGCAGGTCGGAGTCGGCCGGCCGGCTCCAGGGCACGGGGTTCTCCCGACGCAGCACCGCGAACGCGGCGTCGCGCTCCTCGTGCGGCCTGGCCCAAAAATCCTTGTCGCTCAGGTCGATATCGCGATGGGTCGATGTTGCGGTGATCATGCGAGTCCTTTCAGCCCGGCCGCGTGCCGTGTGGTGCAGCTCACGTCACGTCATCACCGCAAGTGTTGGCCAGCCAAACGGATCGCGGACCGGTCCTACGGGCCAACCACCGGCCCGCGCGGGCCAATTCGCCGGTTCGCGAGGACGGCTCAGCCGACGGGGATCACGACGGTCGCGGTCAGTCCGCCGCCGTCGCGAACCGCGAACCGCAAAGACCCGCCCAGCGCCTCGATGATCTGCGCCACGATCCACAGCCCCAGACCCGCCGTCCCGCGGCGGTCCGACAGGCTGACGAACTTCGCGGTGAGATCGCCCAGATTCTCCTGCGGCACCCCGGGGCCGCGGTCGAGGACCGCGATGCGCAGCTGGTCGGGCGAGCGCTCACACACCACGTCGATGGGCTGCTGCCGGCCATGCCGGGCCGCGTTCTCCAACAGGTTGGTCATCACCCGGCGCAGTCCCTGCGCGTCGACCAGAACCGCGGAGACGTCGCCGTCGGTCGAGATCTGCAGCCGCGGCGGCCGCACCCCGGCCGCGTCGCCGGACTCGGCGATCAGGTCGGCCACATCGACCCGACGCAGCCGGCCCGACGAAAAAGCGGGCTGTCTACTGAGATTCACATCCGCCAGGGCGTCCAGCATGTCGGACAGGTGGCGGGCGTGGCGCCCGGCCAGTTGCAGCGCCGCCTCGCGATCCGCGGCCGCCAGCGGCGCCGGCTCGGTCAAAGCTCCGGCCAGCGCGTCCAAAGACGCCACCGGCGTGCGAAATTCGTGCAGCAGCACCTGCAGACCCTCCTGTTGGGCCTGATAGGACCGCAGCAGCCGGGCCCGCAGATCCCGTTCCTCTTCCGCGGCGGCGTGCTCGGCCTCAGCCTCCACCAGGGCCCGCACCCGCGAGCGGTGTTCCCGCTCCACCAGGACCGACAAACCCCCGGTGAGCACCGCGATAAACACCGCGTACAGCGCCCACCACAGGCCCAGAACCACCCCCGGTAGGGCGGATTCGACGCTCTCCCCGGGCACCGTGACCACGATCAGATAACCGATGCCGACCAGCAGCGCCAACGTCAGGCACTCGAGGAAGGTGAGCCGCGCCGCCGAGGCGATGACGACGAGCACGAGCACCACCGCCAGCGGGCTGGCCGCGGCGCCCGTCGACCAGATCAAGGCCAGGGTCAACGTGCCGTCCAGGGCCGACACCACCCATGCCCACCGGGTCCGACGCACCTCGAAGCGCGGGAGGGCCAGCATGACCCCGGCATAGCCGAGCGCTGCCAGCAGCAACGCGGCCAGCAGCCACGGGTGGCGGCGCATCCAGTCCGGGCCGACCGCGGCCAGCACCGCGATGGACACGACGACCGCGACCCGCACCGCCACGACCACTCGGGCCAGCCCGTAGCCGTCGCGCACCATCACCGAGTGGGCCCATCGCGGCCTGTCCATCCAACCAACCTTAGGTAGTGCGCGGTAGCGGCTACCATCCGGCGAGTGACCGGCAAGCCTCTCGTCGTGGTGATCGTCGACGACCATGAGCTCTTCGCCCAGGGCCTGGAGCTGCTGCTGACCCGCCAGTGGGGCGAGCAGTTCGTCATCGGTGGGCGCACGTCCTTCGTGGAGGAGGCCTCCGACCTGGTGGCCACGCACCGGGCGGATCTGGCGATCGTCGACCTGTCGATGCCACCCCTGGGTGGGGTCGCGGCGATCCGTCACATCAAGGCCCGCAATCCCGAGACCCGCATCCTGGCGTTGTCGGGCACCGGCGACATGAAGTTGGCGGAGGATGCGCTGCGGGCGGGCGCCGACGGTTTTCTGTCCAAAACACTGCGCCCCGATGCGCTGGTCGGACCGTTGCAGAGCATCGCCGCGGGCCTGCGGGTGCTCGACCCGATGCTGTTGGACACCTTGCTGTCCCACGCCCGCGCCCCCGCGGCGGAACTGCTGGACTCGCTGTCCGCGGCCGACATCAAGCTCTGGGTGCTGCTCTCGACCGGCATGGAGACCGCCGACATCGCCTCCCGGATGTTGGTGTCCGAGCGGACCGCCAAGCGGATGGTGGCGGTCCTGCTGAACAAACTGGGGGTCAGCACCCGGATCGCGGCCGCCGCACTCGCGGGCCGACACGGCCTGCTCGACGACCTCGACAACTGAACGGAAGTCAGTCGCCGGTGCCGACGCTCAAGGCCAACGCCGGACACATCGCCGCCGCCCGCACGACGGCGTCGAATTGGTCGGCCGGCGGGTTCGGATCGAGGAGCGCCACCTGCTCGGCATCATCGGCCAGGTCGAACACCTCGGGTGCGGCCATCAAGCACTGGCCGTGCCCCTCGCACAAGCTGTAGTCCACCGTGATGCGCATGGCTCCTCCGATCCGACTGTCGAACCCGAGTATCGGCGCGCCCGGTCGCACGGCGCAGCGGTCCATCCGCGCCAATCCTGGCCTCCGCGGGCCAGCTCTCAGGCGGCGCGGTCGAGCAGCGCGACCACCTCGTCGCGCAGTTGCGCGGCGTAGACGTGCTCGGTGATCAGACCGACGACGCGGTCATCGTCGCCGCGCAACAGTCCGAGCAGCAGATGTTCGGCAGCGATGGTGCGGTCCTTGTGCGCCACCGCTTCTCGGAGCGCGAGCTCGAGCGCCTTGCGGGTGGCGCGGCCGAACGGCAGGTGTCCGCGGCGGCGGCGACGCCGGCCCGAGCGGTGCAGCGCCGCGTCGAAGGCGTCCAGTCCGAACGAGGTGTTCACCGCGTCGCGCACCGCGTACAGGTCAATCCCGATGTGCCGCAGCGCCTCCGCGTCGTCGGCGAAGCCGGCGTCGCCGTCGCCGGCCAGCCGGTCGCGGACGACGTCGGCGCTGAGCCCGTAGCCGCCCAGCAGCGCGGCGAGGTCGGGCCCGGCGCCCTGCAGCAGGCCCAGCATCAGATGCTCGGGGCCGATGGTCCGCGCCCCGAGGTCCCGCGCCTCCTCTTGGGCGAGCACCACGGCGGCGCGGGCGCCGCGGCTGAATCGCTCGAACATCGGCTCACCTCCGGCGGTTGTACTTCTGGTGGACGGCCTGTCGGCTGACGCCGAGCGCGTCGGCGATGGCCTGCCAACTCCAGCCCTGCTCCCGGGCGTTGGCGACGTGCAGCGCCTCGAGGCGCTCCTGGAGTCGCTGCAGCGCGCCGACGGCCCGCAGGCCCACGGCCGGATCGATGTCGCCGAGGCTCCGGTCGAAGTCCGGTTCCACCGGTTCCGGCGCGGCAGTCATGATTGTCAAGATAACTTGACGGCAATTCGGTCGTCAAGCAACGTTGACACGCAGCGCCCCCAGAACTCCGACATCCCCGCTGCGCGAGAGTGACAATCAGCATCTAATCTGTAAAGCCTGCACCTCGGTCACCCGACCGGACCCGAGCAGCTAGGTTGAGGATCGAGATGAAGAATCCAGTGAGGCAGGCACGTTCGGCGGCCGGCCTGGTCGGTCACCTGAGCCGCGGCATGCAGCGCGTGGCCACCGATGCGGTGTTGGGCAACCGGGTGGGGCCGCCCCGCGCCGTCGCGGCGCTGGACGCCGCGGCCCTGACCAAGGTGCTCGGGCGTCCCGTCACCTCGGTGACCGTCCTGGACGGCGACGCCGGCACATCGTCGCGCGCGCGGCTGGCACTGACCGGCGACGGCGTCCCCGAGACGGTGTTCGTCAAGATGCCCGCCGACAACGCCGCCACCCGACTGATGGGTGAGCTCGGCCGACTGGGCAACACCGAGGTCCGCTTCTACCGCGAGCTGTCCCCCGGCCTGACCGGGGTGCCGAAGCTGCACGGAGCCGACTTCGACCCGCTGACCGGTCGCTACATCCTGGTTCTCGAGGATCTGGCGGTCGACGCCTGCGAGTTCCCCGACACCCTGCACCCCATCAGCCCCGCCCGGGCCACGTTGATCGTCGAGCTGCTGGCCAAGCTGCACGCCGCCTACTGGGAGCGGCTGCCCGCCGGCCGCGGACCGCTGGACTGGCTCTATACCGCTTCCGGGGACAGCACCTCGCTGCTCACCGGCTCGTTGATGAACACCTCGGTGAAACGGCTGGCCGACCGCACCTCGATCCCCCTGGAGACGGGCCGCTTCATCATCGACAACTACCGCGCCGCGGCGATGCTGATCGACCGCCCGCCGCACACCGTCATGCACGGCGACGCGCATCCGGGCAACGTGTACTTCCGCAACGGTGCGGCCGGGCTGCTGGACTGGCAGGCGGTCCGGCGCGGCCATCCGTCCCGCGAACTGGCCTACACCCTGGTCACCAGCATGACCCCGGAGGAGCGCCGGGCCGCCCAGCGCGACCTGCTCGACGAGTACCGCCGGGCCCTGGCCGCCGCGGGCGGGCCCGAACTGGACCGCGACGACCTGTGGCTGCGCTACCGGCAGGCCGCGCTCTACGCCTATGTGGCCGCGTTGATCACCGCGGGCATGGGCGGCATGCAGGTGGAGAACATTGCGATGGAGGGGTTGCGGCGCGCCGTCGCCGCCCTCGAGGATCTGGAAACCGTTGCGGCGCTGAAGGCCTCGCTCTAGGCAGAGTCCGCCGGCGAGTCGCTCGGCGGATCCTCGCCGCGCAGCCGGGCCTGGAGTTGCTCGCGGTCGCGGCGGCGCCGCTCGTCGACGGAGGCGATGCTCGCGGTCGCGCGGCGACGCAGCGGCGCGAACAGCCAGATACCCAGCGGCAGCGCGATCACGATCGCGAACAGGAAAGCCACCACCAACGGGATGTCGCCGATCCCGATCCAGTGGGCGCCGAAGAAGATGACCGCGGCCAGCACACCGACCAGCACCAGGCGCGCGCCGATGTAGGCCAGGACGTCGAGCACCATTCCGCCGGTGGAGCGTTCATCAGCCACGGGCCAGAGCCTACCGACACCGCGTATATTCGAACAAAGGAGGTTTCAGTGCTCTACCTGCTCGTCATCCTGATCATCGGGGCCCTGGTCTACGCCGGCTGGCGCATCACCCGCGCCCAGGCCACCCGGCCGCAGACCCGCGTCATCGGGCCCGACGACGACCCGGAGTTCCTCTGGCGACTCAGCCACGGCGACAACAACCCGCGCTGACGCCGGGCTGATCGCCGCGCTCAGCGGGGGCGGAACTCGGCGGGGAACCCGTCGGCGACCACCGCCGCCAACTCGATGAGCGCATCCCGGGTCGACGGGTGCAGCCTGTCCAGACTGATCTCGGCACCCTCTTCCAGGTGCGGATCGAACGGCACCAACCGCACCGCCCGGCACCGTCGCGAGAAGTGGTCGACGACCTTCTGCATGTCGACCTTGCCCGACCGCGGCCGCACCGCGTTGACCACGCACACCGCGTTACGCACCAGGTCCTCATGGCCGTGGGCGTCCAGCCAGTCCAGCGTCGCCGAGGCGCTGCGCGCACCGTCCACCGAGCCGGAACTCACCACGATCAACGTGTCCGCGCTGGACAGCACCGCCGACATGGCCGAATGCATCAGACCGGTCCCGCAGTCGGTGAGCACCAGGCTGTAGAACCGCTCCAGCACCTCGAGCGTGCGCGCGTAGTCCTGCGAGCTGAACGCCTCCGAGACGGCGGGATCGCTCTCCGAGGCCAGCACCTCGAGCCGGCTCGGCCCCTGCGAGGTGTAGCGGCGCACATCGCTGTAGCGCTCGATGTTGTCCGCGTCGTGCAGCAGGTCGCGCACCGTCGCGGGGGTTTCCAGCGCCACCTTCTGGCTGAGCGTGCCGCGGTCGGGGTTCGCGTCCACCGCCACCACCCGGTCCCCGCGGATCGAGGCCAGCGTCGCGCCGAGGGTCGCGGTGATGGTGGTCTTGCCGACCCCGCCCTTCAGGCTGAGCACCGCGATCTTGTAGCAGCCCTGCAGGGGGTGGTTGACGTGCGCGACGAGATTGCGGCGATGCGCGTCCTTGGGGCTCTCCCCGACGTTGATGGTCTTGCCGGACAGCACGTAGAGCCAGCGGCGCCAGCCACTGGTCGGCGCCGGTTTGACGGGTTTGAGCAGCGCGTGGGTCGCCAGGTCCGGGTACGGCGTCTGCGGGACGTCGGGCCGGTACGGCGGCGGCAGCACGGCCCCGGGCGGGTAGGCGCCCGGCGGTGCCGGCGGCCACGGCTGTCCCGGTGGCGGCCCGGCCTGGTGCTGGTGCTGGTGCTGCGGCCCGGGCGGCGGGCCGGTCGGCGCCGAATACTGGCCGACGGCGGGAAAGCCGGTCGGCGGCGTCGGGTCGGTCCACTGCGCCGGCGGCGGCCCCTCGCTGAAGCGCTGCTCGTCGCGGAAGGCCTCGGACGGGTACCGCGGCAGCAGCGTGGTCTCGGCCGGGTCGGCCGAATGGCGCGGGGGTTCGTCGGTGGCCGGCAGGTCCGCCAGCCACGCGGGCGGCTCGTCGTTGTCCCGGCCGTGCCGCGCGTCCGCGCTGGACCCCAGTTCGTCAGGCCTTGGTTGTTCAGGCCTTGGTTGATCAGACAATGGTTGATCAGACAATGGCCCATTCCCCCTGCATCGACGTCAGTTGCGTTGTGCACCCTATCGCCCCGGGCACCGCGATGCCGGTCAGCCGACCCCGGCGTAGGAGTGCAGACCCACGGTCACCAGGTTGATGAAGAACAGGTTGAACACCATCGCGATGAAGCCGACCACGTTGATCCAGGCGGCCTTGCGGTCGCGCCAGCCCGCCGTCGAGCGCGCGTGCAGATAGGCGGCGTAGACCACCCACGCGATGAACGAGACCGTCTCCTTGGGGTCCCAGCCCCAGTAGCGACCCCAGGCCTCCTCGGCCCAGATGGCCCCGAAGATCACCCCGAAGCCGAATACCGGGAATGCGAAAATCGTGGTGCGGTAAGCGATCCGGTCCAGGGTCTGGCCGTCGGGCAGCCGGGCGACGATGCGCGCCACCGGCCCCTCGGCGCCCGGCGCACCGAACCGGGACATCTTCAGCAGGAACAGGATGCTGGCCACGCCGGCCACCAGGAACACCCCGGAGCCCAGGCTCACCACCGAGACGTGGATGGGCAGCCAGTAGGACTGCAGCGCCGGCATGACGGGGGCCGCATGGCTGTAGAGCCACTTGCCCGACACCGTCAGCAGGATCAGCACCGGGACCAGGACGAACACCCACAGCGTGCGGTACTGCGGGCGGCGCAGCACCACCGCGGCCGCCACCAACCCGCAGAAGCAGGTCAGGTTGATGAACTCGTACATGTTGCCCCACGGCACCCGGCCGGTGGACATGCCGCGCAGCACGATGCAGGCCAGCAGCAGCGCAATCCCCAGGTAGACCAGCGCCAGACCGGTCCGGCCCACGCGGTCGTCGGCCGTGCGTCGCGGGGTGTCGACGACGACGCCCGGGGTGGCGCTGTCCGCGCTCACCGACCCGGCGTGCACCAACTCGCGCTCGGTCACCTTGCGGCTGCGGCTGTAGGCCAGCTCGACCGCCAGCGCCAGCAGCGCCACCATCAGCACCACGACCGAGGACGTGAACGCCCAGTCCGAGTAGCGGGCCAGATCGAGGTCCACGTGCTCGCTGTTCATGACACTTCCTTCAACAGTCGTTCGGTGAGCCGCTCGAACTCGTCGCCCCAGCCCGAATTGTCGGTCCTCGCCAAGCCGCCCAGCTCGACGTTCACGGTACCGGTGGGCTGCCCCGGGCTCAGCCGGACCCAGATCCGCAGCCGACGCACCACCAGCGACACCAGCAGCCCGGCCATCATCGTCATCGAGAACACCAGCACCCACACCTGACCCGGGTCGTGGGAGACCTGCAGGTTCACGAACGGGGTCACGGCGTCGAAGCTCAGCACCGACCCGTCGTCGAGGCGCACCTCCTCGCCGACGCGCAGGTTCACCCGGTCCAGCTTCTCCAGCCGCCCCTGTTCGATGAGCCGCTCATCGAGGCTGAAGAGCGACTGCGGCCGGCCGGAGTCCAGGCCCGTGTCGCCGCGGTAGATGTCGATCGCGACCGCGGGGTTGTTCGGGGCGGGGTAGCTCGACGACAGCAGCGTGCCGTGCAGCTGTTCGGTGGGCGCCAGCAGGCCCTGCACCGCGATCTGCTGCTTGCGGCGCTCGTCGACGTCGGGGTACATGCCGGCGGGCGGGTCGATGCGCACCACCCCGGAGGACAGCAGCGTGAGCTGATCGTCGGGACGCCACTGGATGGTCTGCGAGCGCACCTCGCCGTTGGGGAACCGCACCGTGAACGTCGGGGCGTAGCCGTGGCCCTGCAGGTAGACCCGGTCGCCGGCGACGCGCAGCGGGTGGTTGACCGCCAGCCGGTAGTCCCGCCAGTTGTTGGCGGCCAGGTCGTCGCCGGCCTGATAGCTGATGTTGGCCGCGAACCCGATGGCCTGCCCGCTGTCGAGGTACTCGGCGTCGAAGTCGTGCACCCGCAGGCAGATGGGCTCGAGCGACGTGCCGTCGACGGTGTTGCCGGCCCGGAACGAGTCGAACGCCGCCGGGGAGGCCGAGCAGAATCCCGGGCCGCCGTCGGCGATGACGATGACGTTGCCCTCGTAGCCGAACATCTTGCCGAACGCGATCGCGACCAGCAAGCCCAGCAGCGAGAAGTGGAACACCAGGTTGCCGAACTCGCGCAGATAGCCCTTCTCCGCGGACAATTCGACCGTTCCGGCGCCGCCCTCGGGCTCGCGGATCACCTTGCGCCAGCCCCGCAGCCGCTGCGACATCGCCTCGGCCATGGCCCGCGGGTCCCCGGTCGCGTCGGCCTGCGCGTGCTTGGGCAGCCGGCCCAGGTTGCGCGGCGCGGCCACCGGCACCGCGCGCAGCGTCCGGACGTGCTCGATCATCCGCGGGGTCAGGCACCCCACCAGCGACACGAACAACAGCACGTAGATCGCGGTGAACCAGAAGCTGGAGAACACGTCGAAGAACTGGAAGCGATCCAGCCACGGGCCGAGGGTCGAGTGGGTCGCGATGTACTCGTCGACCTTGCCGGCGTTCAGGCTGCGCTGGGGCAGCAGCGCGCCGGGGATGGCAGCCAGCGCCACCAGGAACAGCAGCACCAGCGCGGTGCCCATCGACGTCAGCCCGCGCCAGGTGTTACGGATCAGCGCGAACGCGCGCGAGAAGGGCCCGCTCAAATCGGCAACCTCACGTCGCTGATGAACGCGTCGCGCACCCAGGAGATGAACTCGTTCCACAGCCCGCTCACCAGCGCCAGGCCGACGAGGATCAGCAGCACGCCGCCGACGACCTGGATGGTGCGGCTGTGCCGGCGCAGCCAGCCCAGCGCGCCCAGCGCCCAGGTGGATCCGAAGGCCAGCAGGATGAACGGGATGCCCAGCCCCAGGCAGTAGGCGATCACCAACACCACCCCGCGCGCGACGGTGGCGCCGTCGGTCGCCGAGGCCACGGTGATGACACCGGTCAGGGTCGGGCCCAAGCACGGGGTCCAGCCCAGCGCGAACACCGCGCCGAGCAGCGGCGCCCCGGCCACCGTCGAGAGCATCCGCGGCGTGAAGCGCGCCTGGCGCTGCAGCGCCGGGATGAAACCGATGAAGGCCAGCCCCATGATGATGATGATCACGCCGCCGACCCGCTGCAGCATGAGCTGATTGGTGATCAGCGACGTCGTCATCCCGAGCACCGCGACGGTGCCCAGCAGGAACACCGCGGTGAACCCCGCCACGAACAGCAGCGCCGAACCGGCGACCCGCAACCGCTGGGTGCGGATCTTGAGCGCCCCCTCGGCCGCATCGGTGCGCTCGTCGACGCCGACCACCGCGGCCAGGTACGACAGGTAGCCGGGCACCAGCGGGACCACGCACGGCGACGCGAAGGACACCAGGCCGGCGAGCACGCTGAGCCCCAGCGCCAGCAGCAGCGGCCCCGAGGCGGCGAGTTCGGCGGCCCCGCTCATGATTCGGCGGCCAGCCGCTGCACCACCGGCAGCAGGTCCTCGGCGAGCAGCTCGCGCAGGAACACCGCGGCCACCCGGTGCTCGCGGTCCAGCACGATGGTCGACGGGATCGCCGAGGTCGGGTAGCGCCCGCCGAACGCGATCATGGTGCGCATCGGCGGGTCGTAGATCGACGGGAACGTGATGTTGCGGTCCAGGATGAAATCCTTGGCGGCGTCGCGGTCGTTGTCCCGCACGTCGATGCCGAGGAAGGACACGCCCTGATCGCGGGTGGCGTCGTAAACCTCTTGCAGCTGAGTCATTTCCGTGCGGCACGGACCGCACCACTGGCCCCAGACGTTGAGGACCACCACGTCGCCGGCGAACTCCTCCAGGGAGCGCTCCCGGTCCGGGTCCATCAGGTCGGGCCCGCGGATCGGGCCGGGCTGCCCCCGGGATTCCGGCGGGTCGTAGAAGATGTCGGTCTTCCCGCCGGGGGCGACGAACTCGAAGGTGCCGCCCTGGGCGACGGCGTCGTCGCCGGTGGCGCAGCCGGTCAGCGCCAGGCAGCCGGCCAACGCCAGCGCCAACGGCGCAAAGATCCGACTGCGCAGGCTCACAAGCCGGCCGCCGGTTCCGAATAGGACACGTCGGTCAGCCGGTCGCCGGTGAACGTGAAGGTGGTCAGCGAGGCCAGGTTGCACTGCCGCCGCCGGGGATCGTGTGGCAGACGGTGGCCCTGCATGTGCCGACGCAACGTCTCCACCGGCAGCTGGTGGCTGACGCAAACCACCTCGCAGCCTTCGCCTTTCAGGCGCGCCCGATCCACCGCCGCGGACATCCGCGCGGCGATCTCGCGGTACGGCTCGCCCCACGACGGGGTGAACGGGTTGCGCACCTGCCACCACACCTTGGGATGCCGCCACACCCCGTCGCCCGGGGACATCCGCTTGCCCTCGAAGTAGTTCGCGGACTCGATCAGGTCGTCGTCGGTGCCGATGGTCAGCCCGTGGTGCGCCGCGATCGGCGCCGCGGTCTCCTGGGCGCGCTGCAACGGGGAGGCGATCACCACGGCGATGTCGTTGTCCGCCAAGGAATCCGCGACCGCCTGGGCTTGGGCCTGGCCGCGTTCGGACAGTCGGTAGCCGGGCAGCCGCCCGTAGAGGACGCCCTCCGGGTTGTGCACCTCACCGTGGCGCATCACGTGGACGCGCGTCGTCAGACTCAACTCAGGCCTTCCGGGTCTTTGGCCGCCGCGGCCGCGCGGGCGGCCACCGGCAGGGCTTCGGCGATGCGGGCGAACGCGTCGTCGTCGAGCGCCGCCGAGACGAACCACGCCTCGTACGCACTGCAGGGCGGGTACACGCCGGCGTCGAGCAGGGCGTGGAAGAACGGCGCGAAGCGCCACGTCTGGCTGGCGCGGGCGGACGCGAAATCGGTGACGGGGTGTTCACCGAAGAAGACTGAGAGCATATTGCCGGCGCGCTGAACCCGGTGGGCGACACCGGCTTCGGACAGCGCCCCGGTGAGCAGGGCGGCCAACCGGTCGGCGTTCGCGTCGAGCGCGGCGTAGACGGTGTCGTCGGCCGCCCGCAGCGTGGCCAATCCGGCGGCCATCGCGACCGGGTTCCCCGACAGTGTCCCGGCCTGATACACCGGTCCCAGCGGGGCCAGCCGATCCATCACCTCGGCGCGGCCGCCGAACGCCGCGGCGGGCAGGCCGCCGCTCATCACCTTGCCGAAGGTGAACAGGTCGGCGTCGACGGGGTCGACGCCGTACCAACCGCTGCGGCTGACCCGGAAGCCCGTCATGACCTCGTCGAGGATCAACAGCGCGCCGTGCGCGGCGGTGATCCGGCGCAGCGCGGCGTTGAAGCCGGGGTTGGGCGGCACACAGCCCATGTTGCCCGGGCTGGCCTCGGTGATCACGACGGCGATCTGATCGCCGTGCTCGGCGAAGGCCGCCTCGACGGCGGCCACGTCGTTGTAGGGCAACACGATGGTGTCCGCGGCGGTGGCGCCGGTGACCCCGGGCGAGGACGGCAGCGCCAGCGTCGCCACCCCCGAACCCGCATCGGCCAGCAGGGCGTCGACGTGGCCGTGGTAGCAGCCGGAGAACTTGATGACCTTCGCCCGACCGGTGAATCCGCGGGCCAGACGCACCGCGCTCATGGTGGCCTCGGTGCCGGAGTTGACCAGCCGGATCTTCTGCACCGGCGCGACGCGCCCGACGATCTCGGCGGCCAGCTCCGACTCGGTCGGGGTGGGCGCCCCGAAGGACAGCCCGTGGGCGGCGGCGTCGGTGACGGCCGCAACGACCGCCGGATGCGCGTGGCCCAGGATCATCGGGCCCCAGGAACACACCAGGTCGACGTAGCGGTTGCCGTCGGCGTCGGTGAGCCAACATCCCTGCGCCGAGGTGATGAAGCGGGGCGTACCGCCGACGGCGTTGAACGCCCGCACCGGGGAGTTCACCCCGCCGGGGATCAGCTCGGCAGCATCGGCGAACAGTTTTGCGGACTGATCGGTACTGGCCATGGCCACCAGTGTCCCAGGACTGCGCGCGGCGGCAACTACAGGGTGTAGTTGTTCAGCTGGTACTCAGCTTGAAGACCGGGTGGTCGGCCGGGTCGGGGAGATCCCGGAAGTAGCCCTCGACCATCTTGCCCAGCTTGGAGCGGTAGGCGTCGAGGATCGGCGGGCGCGCCTCGACGGGGATCTCGGTGGCCGTGTAACTGGACAGCCCCGCTCCGGTGCGCAGTCCGACCTGCGGGGTGGCGCGCACGTTCTTGACCCAGTGCGACTCGCCGCGGGTGGACACGAGGTAGCGACTGCCGTCGACGACCACGGTCGTGACCGGGATCCGCTGCGGTTCGCCGGTGCTACGCCGGGTGACGGTGAGAGTCTCGGCACCGGCCAGCCCGGTCGCCATCGCGATCCGGTTGAACACCTTGGCGGTGAACCAGTTCTGCTCGAGATAGGCCATGGCCCCCTAGTTTGGTGGGGCCGCGCACTCCTCCGCAATGGTCCGCAGGACATTCGTCCGCAAAACATTGGTCCGCAAAAAGCTCAGCACCGCCGACCCGGGGGCCGGCGGTGCTGAAAGGCTCGGAATCAGAACTGGCCGCAGGTGTCCAGGACGGTCCGCATGGTGGCGATCTTGGCCTGGCCCTCGGAGGATTCCTTCCATTCGCGAATCTTCTCGCGCTTCTCGGGGCTGATCTCGCCCTTCTCGGCGCGCTTCTGCTCGGCCTTGGCCTTGCGCTCCTCGACCGGCAGGTTGAGGATCCGCTCGAACTTGGCCATCTTCTCCGGGTTGGCCGCCAGGTCCGGGGCGTGCTGCTGGGCGGCCGCCTGGAACTGGGTGTAGCTGCAGGTGGTGTCCAGCAGGCCACCGTGCGGTTGCGCGGATGCGGCGCCGGTGCCGAACAGGAAACCGGCGGCGGTCAGACCCGCCACGGTCGCGATCAACGGAGTGCGTTTGCCAGCCAAGTCGATGGTCCCTTCTCGTTTGTGGCCGAGCCACAATTTTTTTGTCTCGCTTAACAAGTTAGCCAACGGCGGTGTTTTGCCAGGTCACGGCGGCCGGCGGTGGGCGCGAAGCGGGAAAACCGGCGGTCGCGCAGGTCTTGGCCGCGTCGTCGCGGCAGGGTTTCATGGGGGGCATGCAACTCCCGCAGTGGCTGGCCCGCCTGAACCGGTACGTGACCAACCCAATCCAGCGGCGCTGGGCCGGGCGCGCGCCGACCTTCGGCATCCTCGAGCACGTCGGCCGCAAATCGGGCAAGCCGTACCGGACACCGCTGACGGTGTTCTCCACCGACGAGGGCGTGGCGATCCTGTTGACCTACGGGCCCGACCGGGACTGGTTGAAGAACCTCACCGCGGCCGGCGGCGGCCGGATGCAGCGGCGCGGCCGCACCTTCGCGGTGACCGATCCGCGGGTGGTCAGCAAGGCCGAGGCCGCCCCGCGGATCAAGGGGCTGGGCCGCAACCTGTTTCCCCGACTGCCCTTCGAGAACGCGGTACTGCTGCGCCGCGTCGAGTCAGACGTTCAGGACTCGCCGAGGATGCCGTAGATGTCGCGGCGGGCGGCGTTGACGATGTCGACGATCCGCTCCTGCTGCTCGGCGGTGGCGGTGGCCGCCGACTGCCCCACGGCGCCCATCAGCTGACTCACCGCGTTGGTGAGGTCGACGTGCGTGGGCTCGGCGGCCTTGTACCCGTCGGCGATATGCTGCCACGGCGGGGTCTCGATCTTCTCGGCCGCGGCGCGACCGTCCTCGCTGAGTTCGAAGAGTTTCTTGCTGCCGTCGCTCTCGACGGAGACGATCAATCCCTCGTCGACCAGGAGCTGCAGCGTGGGATACACCGAGCCGGGGCTGGGCCGCCACAGGCCGTGGCTGCGCTCGGCGATCTCCTGGATCATCTCGTAGCCGTGCATCGACCGCTCGGCCAGCAGCGTGAGGATGGCCGCGCGGACGTCGCCCCGCCGGCTGCGGCCACGGCCGCCGCGGCGTCCCCCGCCACCGAAGCTGCCGAGCGGTTCGAAGCCGAAGCCGAGACCGCCGCCGGGTCCGCCGAAGGAACCGCGGAATTCCGAGTCGCGCAGTTGCTCGCGGAGGTTTTCCCGCAGCTTGCGGTGGCCCTCCCGGCTCTGCCGGTACAGGGTCCGCAGATCCACGGTGGTGAAGCCGAGGCCGCCCGGGGGCGGCTCCCATGGGTTGTTGTTCATGTTGTCCCCCTGGTTCGTGGGGAAGCGGGTCGCTCCGCGCTTCCGATATGGCAACGATATATCGCGAACTATCGGTGGACAAGAACTTTCCGCCTGACCCGGGGCCGGCCGCCCCGCGGGGTGCCCCACCGGAGCGCACGTTGATTCCGATACCCTGCGGGGGTATTGTGCATCGCAGTGGCTGATACCCCTAGGGGGTATCCGGGAAGGAGGATCGTGACCAAGAGTGAGTACCGGGTGAGCGGCATGTCGTGCGGGCACTGCGAGAACGCCGTCCGCGACGAGGTCGGCAAGATCGCCGGCGTCGAGCAGGTCGAGGTCAGCGCCGCGACCGGTTCCCTGGTCGTCGTCAGCAACGCACCCCTGGAACACTCCCCCGTCCTCGCGGCGGTCGACGAGGCCGGCTACGAGGCCGTCCCGGCCTGAGTCATCCAGCACCACAACGGCATCCAACACCACAACAGCATTCGGAAAGACGGGATCATGACTGCGTCGCGGGCCACGCAACAGCACGCCGGGATCGAACTGGCGATCGGCGGCATGACCTGCGCGTCGTGCGCGATGCGGATCGAGAAGAAACTCAACAAGCTCGACGGCGTCACCGCCTCGGTCAACTACGCCACCGAGAAGGCGACGGTCTCGGCGCCGGCCGGCTATGACCCCGCGGCCCTGATCGCCGAGGTCGAGAAGACCGGCTACACCGCCACCCTGCCCGCCGACGAGGCCGACGAGGACCGCCCGGACCCGGAACTGGCCGGCCTGCGCCGCCGGCTGATCGGTGCGGTGGTGCTCTCGATCCCGGTGATCGCGCTGGCCATGGTGCCCGCGCTGCAGTTCCCCTACTGGCAGTGGGTCTCCCTGGCGCTGACCCTGCCCGTCGTCGTCTGGGCGGCGTGGCCGTTCCACCAGGCCGCGTGGGCCAATCTGCGCCACGGCGCGGCGACCATGGACACCCTGATCTCGCTGGGCACCTCCTCGGCCCTGCTGTGGTCGATGTACGCGCTGTTCTTCGGCACCGCCGGCGCCCCCGGCATGAAGCATCCCTTCGAGCTGACCGTGGCGCGCTCGGACGGGGCGGGCAACATCTACCTGGAGGTCGCCGCCGGGGTCACGATGTTCGTGCTCGCCGGCCGGTACTTCGAGAAGCGCTCCAAGCGCCAGGCCGGCGCGGCCCTGCGCGCGCTGATGGAACTCGGCGCCAAGGACGTCGCGGTGCTGCGCGGCGGCACCGAGGTGCGCATTCCTGTCGATGAGTTGCAGGTGGGCGACGAGTTCGTCGTCCGACCCGGCGAGAAGCTCGCCACCGACGGAGTCGTCACCGCCGGTAGCTCCGCCGTGGACGCCGCCATGCTCACCGGCGAATCGGTGCCGGTCGAGGTGACCGTCGGCGACGCCGTCACCGGTGCGACCGTCAACGCCGGCGGGCAGCTGGTGGTGCGCGCCACCCGGATCGGTTCGGACACCCAGCTGGCGCAGATGGCCAAGCTCGTCGAGGACGCCCAGTCCGGCAAGGCCGACGTGCAGCGGCTGGCCGACCGGGTCTCGGCCGTCTTCGTGCCGATCGTGATCGTCATCGCGGTCGCGACCCTGGCCGGCTGGCTGCTGGCGGGCTTCCCCGCATCGGCGGCGTTCACCGCGGCGGTCGCGGTCCTGATCATCGCCTGCCCGTGCGCCCTCGGCCTGGCGACCCCGACCGCGCTGCTGGTCGGCACCGGCCGCGGCGCCCAGCTCGGCGTGCTGATCAAGGGCCCCGAGGTGCTCGAGTCGACCCGCCGGGTCGACACCGTCGTGCTGGACAAGACCGGCACCGTCACCACCGGCCGGATGACCCTCACCGACGTCCTGACCGCGCCCGGCGCCGACCGCGCCGAGCTGCTGCGGCTGGCCGGGGCCCTCGAGCACGCCTCCGAGCATCCGATCGCCCGGGCCATCGCCGCGGGCGCCGAGGCCGAGGTCGGCGCGCTGCCGGCCGTGTCGGACTTCGCGAACATCGAGGGCCGCGGCGTGCAGGGCACGGTCGACGGGCACACCGTGGTCGCCGGCCGGGAGACCCTGATCGCCGAGCGCGGACACGGCCTGCCCGCCGAGTTGGCCGCCGCGAAGGCCGCCGCCGAGCGCCAGGGTAAGACCGCGATCGTCGTGGGCTGGGACGGTGCGGCGCGCGGCGTGCTGGTGGTCGCCGACACCGTCAAGCCGACCAGCGCCGAGGCCATCGGGCAGCTCAAGGACCTTGGGCTCGCCCCGGTGCTGCTGACCGGCGACAACACCGCCGTCGCCGAGCACATCGCCGCCGAGGTCGGCATCGACACCGTCATCGCCGAGGTGCTGCCCGCCGACAAG
The DNA here is from genome assembly GCA_023460175.1 of Actinomycetes bacterium. Taxonomy (GTDB): domain Bacteria; phylum Actinomycetota; class Actinomycetes; order Mycobacteriales; family Mycobacteriaceae; genus Mycobacterium. The sequence goes on along the minus strand of JAEWRC010000017.1, from coordinate 654 downwards.
GCCGACGTGGTCGCCGGGCTGCAGGCCGACGGCAAGACGGTCGCGATGGTGGGCGACGGCGTCAACGACGCGGCCGCGCTGGCCCAGGCCGACCTCGGGCTGGCGATGGGCACCGGCACCGACGTGGCGATCGAGGCCGCCGACCTCACCCTGGTCCGCGGCGACCTGCGCAGCGTCACCGACGCCATCCGGCTGTCCCGGCGCACCCTGGCCACCATCAAGGGCAACCTGTTCTGGGCGTTCGCCTACAACGTCGCCGCGATCCCGCTGGCCGCCCTCGGCCTGCTCAACCCGATGCTGGCCGGCGCCGCGATGGCCTTCTCCAGCGTCTTCGTCGTCGGGAACAGCCTGCGGCTGCGGACTTTTCGCAGCACGGCAGCCGGCTAGAAGGGTGGTTCGTCGGGGTCGGGGGTGGGTGTTTGCGGTGGTGGGCGCCAGTCGGCGGTGATGGTTTCGTTTTCGGGTGGGTCGTTGACCCAGGTGCAGTAGGGGCTGGTGCTGGGGGTGCCTTTGAGGAGGTGGAGTCGGCGGCGGACTTCGTTGCGCCATTGGCGGAGGTCGATTTCTTGGGCGCGGGCGTGGTTGAGCTGTTGGGTTTCGATGTTGGTGGCGCGTTTGGTGGCCATTCCGGCGCGGGCCAGGAGGGTGCGGCGG